>DYPS01000189.1 GCA_020719775.1 Desulfosporosinus sp.
AAACCAATTGAACAAATAGAAAAGAAAATTGAAGAATCCAAAACAAAACGGAAAGCGAATAAAGCAAATGGTGTAAAGATAGGTGACACACTTTTTAAGGAGATTTCTGAAAACCTGAAACAACTGAAATCAATTCTGGGAGTTTCAAGCGTTAAGTATTCTTCAATTGCTGACAAAGTTGCTAATGAAATATTGCAATGTAGTATTGACTTTTTTAACCATTATCAGGAGAATGAAAGTGACATTGACTACTTTGAACCAGCTTGGAAATTGGCAAAATCAACAGAAACAATTGCTATCGGTAAGCTTACAAAAGATAGGATTTTAGATAGTTTGAATACGCTTGAAGAAATGAAAGACAAAGAAATTTCACAAGCGATACAAGTATTAAAATCCATTAAAGAAGCCTACGAAACGAACAAAGCAAAAATAACCGCAGAAGTTCTTTCAATGCCGTTAGGTTACAATCAATCTATCAATTGGAGTAAAGTAAACGAAATGATAGAAAATTCTCTCGATTGGGATAAAGTAGTTAGTCTAATTCAAGAAGTAATCCCTCAGAAAAACGTTGATAAAATAAAAAACATCAATAACACAACCAAAGTAAATGAATACAAAATTTTAGTCGATTTTGTAATGAGCAAACTAAATTATTCTCGAAAGAACAAAATCAATTATATATGCTATTGGAAAACTGTAAGCACGCCAAGCCCACCAACAAGTTCAGGTTCATCAAGTAGTTCAACAAGCACTCACAGACCAACAACAAGTTCAGGTTCTCAAAGTAATGAAGAAATTCCAGAGTTGCTAAAATGGGTTGGTGGTATAATCCTCTTTATAATTCTAATAAAAGCCTGTAACTAATAAACACAAAAAATGAAAAGACAAATATCATTCGCAATAATTCTATTTTCTTCACTTGGTGCTTTTGCACAAGTAACGCAAGAAGATTTAGAAAAGGAAATAAAGCCTTTGACACAAAAGGTAAATTCACTTCAATCAGAAAACAGCAAACTGAAATCTGAAATTGGAACTTTAAATTCTAAACTTTCAAATGCTTACAAAAGTATTGACAGTTTAAGAGCAAAAACACAGGATAATAGCAACGCTATTACCCAAACTGCAAATCAACTTGGTATTAAAATCAAGGAGACAGGCGACAAGAACGAAGGTAAAATCACCGAAGTTTCTGAATCATTAAGCAAGAATTCACTATACGGAATTATCGGAGTGCTGTCAGCAATCCTGCTTTCAGGACTTTTATATTGGCTATTGAGCAAAAGACAACAAACCGACAAAACAGATTTTATTGACCAGTTGAGCAAAACCAAATCATCTATTGAGGAAAGTTTGGTAAAAGAGTTTGGCAAGCAAAC
>DYPS01000104.1 GCA_020719775.1 Desulfosporosinus sp.
TGATATTGGATATTTATAATTTAGGAAGCATTTGTCATTAAACAACCAAATATTTTTTCAAAAAATAATAAAAAATTCTGTAAATTGTCAACAATCAAACTCACAGCATTTATTCATCAAACTCGAAGTAATTATTTTATAGACAAACATTTTTCCTGAATCAATAAAGATTTAAGAAGTAACTGTTTTACTTTAATCATTGGCTTTTTTCAATTAATAATTATTGATAACTTTAACAATGAGCATCATTAAAAGCAGTCAAATACACAGCAAATTAGCTAGCGAAGAGGCCAAATTTCCAAAATAATTAGGCTCAATCATCATCAATGTTCAATAGGTTAGATTTTCATATGAGATTCTGCACAAAGTAAATCTATTTAAAATTAGAAAATAGCAGTCGAGCTGAGCTTTGAAACAGACGATGTCAACTCCAAGATTCATAGATTTGAATGCTTAGTGCACTAAAATATAGCCAAAAGCGATTAAAAATATTTTTACCAAACAATAAATTTGCCAAACGACAACATAACGTTTACCGTAAAGGCAATAAAATAAGGAAATAAATTCTAAATTGCACACGACTAAACTGAACTGGGTAGTTCAACAGTGAGCCATATAAAACAATATTACAAAGACCATGGTAATATTTCAGTAATTTAGAAAAAACTTTACATATTAACAGCAGCAAAGGGGATATTTAAATTAAATATTCAGTGAAATTTGTAGAACAGTTAGATATTGTTGGAGGAATCATTATGCCCAATTTATCATTGGCTCCATTGCCAGGGACCAGCATGAAATATAATGCTATTGATATCTATCAACCTGCCACCAAATAGACTCCACCTGAATTTAAAGTCAACTGCTTTAACTTTTATGATGGAGAAGTTGTGCCAGGATTCGATTAATTTGAAGTTTTCCCAGCCAAATTTAAACTAAAAAATGAAAGAAAAGAAGACCAATAATCAAAAAGATTGAATGCAGGCATTTAAAACCATTGATTCATCTTAAATTATCATTTATAATTGATTGTTACTTAAGTCTTGATTTTAAATTAATAGAAAGTTGCAAAAACTCCAAATGATATGGAATGGGCCCCATACAGTCAAATATTCTTTTGCTATTGAAACTGGATATATTTAAAAAAGGGATTGAAAGTTAGTAGTATAAAGTAAATGACATGGCATTTAGTTTTTTTAGTATAAATGAGAGCGATTTTGATATAATAACAACAATAGTTGGAGTACAGCATTCATGGGCTGCAGTCAATCTCAAGTAACATTATACTCATCCAGAAATAAACCGATAACTTCGGACTACTTGCCAAGCCTCATGTCTTCTTTCTTCTTGGTGGACCTGGAAGCGGAAAGGGCACTCAATCCGAAAATCTAGTTCGGGATTACAAATTTAAACATCTGTCATCAGGTGATCTACTAAGAGAAGAACGTGAAAAAGGAGGAGAACTGGCTGAGACAATTGATAGTTATATTAAATAAGGAAAATTGCTTCCATCAGAACTGGTGGTGAAATTGCTAAAGAAAGGAATTTCAACTTACGGCAATCGGAGGTATCTTTTTGATGGCTTTCCAAGAAATAAATAAAATTGGGAAGAGTTTGAGAAACAACTAGCTGATTTGGTAGTCATCAGGAATTTGATCTATTTCGATTGTCCTGCTGATATTATGGTTGAGAGAATACTCGATAGGTCCAAGACCAGCGGGCGTTCAGATGACAACCCCTAAACTATCAGAAAACGTTTGGAAACATTCGAAAAGGAAACTCTACCTATTGTCAAGAGCTTTTAAGAAAAAAACAACTGTATCAGAATTGATGCTACCAAATCTAGAGAAGATGTATATGAACAGATTAGGGAGCAACTCACATAATCAAATGTATATCCACCTACCCCTGCTCACATGAACTTTGTTCTTGGAGGACCTGGCTCTGGCAAAGGGACGTAAATACTGTTTTTATTTAGACAATGCGCAATTCTTGTTAAAAAATACGGTTTCATTCATCTTTCAACTGGAGATCTACTAAGAGATTAAGTTAAAACTGGTTCTCAGTTAGGAAAAGAAATTGATGCAGTAATTAAACAAGGCAAACTCATTTCCAGTGATTTAATGGTGCGTTTAATTCAATAAAAAATCGAAAGAAATAATTATGGGGGAAGGTACTTATTAGATGGTTTTCCTCGTGGACAATAAAATATGGATGTTTGGGAAAAAGTAATGGCCAAGTGGGTGAGTTTGAAATCAATTATTTACTTTGAATGTGAATAGGCCTAGCTCATCAGAAGATTACTAGACAGAGGAAAAACAAGTGGAAGAAGTGATGATAATGAGGAAATTATTGCAAAAAGATTACATGTCTTTTATGATCATACGAAACCTGTAGTCGATCATTATGAAAAATTAGGTAAACTTTATCGTTTTAATGCCATGAGACCAGTTGAAGCAATCACTATCGATGTTTAAAAACATTTATAAAGCATCGGAATATTCCCTAAAACCGCAAAAGATGATAAGCCAAAGGGTATAATCGTGTTGGGAAATTCTGGTTCTGGTAAAACAACTCAAACTAAAAATATATGTTCCAAATTCGGATATATCAACGTATCTGTTGGTGATTTACTGAGATAATAAATTAAAAATAAAGGAATGCATGCTGAATTATTTTCATAAAATATAAAGCAAGGAAAACTTGTACCCAGTGATTTAGTTGTAAAATTAGTAAAATCAGTTGTTGAACAACATGACTGGAAAGGTACTTTTGTTTTGGATGGATTTCCTAGAAATTTGGATAACCTCACAAAATGGAATGAGTAGTTTGGAGTTGAGTTTGATATGGAAATTCTTTTGAACTTAGAATGCGATTAAAAAATAGCCAAAGAAAGAATCATCAAACGTAATACTGGTCGTTTAGATGATAACCCATAGAGTATCCAGAAAAAGTCATAAACCTACAAAAGTTAGACTATTCCTGTGATTGCCAGTTATGCTAAACAAGCAGACTTCACTTTTAAAATTGATGCCAATTCTTCTTAAGCAGATGTATTTTCCCGCATCAAGGAAGTTTTATAAAAGAAAGGACTCAAAACAGATTGAAATGATTTTGTATTTGTATTGATGCTAAAGAAGGCGAATACAATAATTGAATGTAATATTTATCATTTTATAGTAATACACTTTAATATCAATTAAGACAACTCAATGCACTTGGGTCAACTATAGCAGCATCAAACTTAAATATTCTTTACAAATGAGGTCTTTTGCTGGATATGTTACAGGCAAACAGTGCTGGCAAGCAGCGTTTCCTAAAAAAATGGCGGCTCACTATCCGAAACAATTTGGATTGTTCTTCCTTTGGATTCCACTTCTATAGCAAATACTATCTAGTTATGTTATTTTATTTTTTCCATTTTTTGATTATCTAAATGAATTTTTACCACTCTTACTCACTCACAGATACTTGATGTCGCAACATATTTCGATGCTTCCAAATAAACTTGAATAGAAGCTTCCCTAAGTTTTTAGTTACGTTTTTACTTGATTACTTACTATTAGTGTTGTGCTGGATGTCTTTAACTCGTGTAGATTTGGTCATTTGAACTGGTATATTTTTTGATATGAATTCCTACTCGTAAACTTAGATAGGCAAAAGAGGGAAGATTGCTTATTTATGCAAATTTGATTGCTATTAGAGTGCTTACATGGCATGTGCTCTATGCATATCTTGGGGACAGTAGAATAAGTGAACGTTTAGAGGGTTTTGCCTTTAAAATTCTTATTAGTAACACTCAGAGTACCCCTTACCCCTTGAAAAAATATTACAAGATGACTACTCCCAATAAAACTAGTCGTTTTCAATGCTTTGACTTCTAAATACATTGTTAGGCAGTTCTGTTTCATAATTATTAATCATGAGACCCAAAGAAAATTCATTTAAGTTTACAGGAAATCTTAACGAAGTGGCTTGATTAAATTTGCATTAGGAGTGAGGTTATAGTTCATGGCTCCCATCGCTGCTATTTCTAGTCTTTTCTGGTAGTTTTAGAAGATATTTGGACTCGATTTATGTCGTACTAAAATTTGGCATCTCCTATCAGATTCTTATTCTAAATATCAATTATAAAAGAAATCAGTCCTTCTTGATTTGAGAACAAAATTTAGGTTTTGACAGGTTATTCGATACAACTCGGATTTCAAATTATCAAAAAGAGATTAACTCATATCTTTGCTGAATTATTATTAATAAAAGAATTATTAACCGATTAATTCTGTTGAAGTAAAAAAATAATATGGAGCTTCAAGACAAATAGAATAGTTATAATTCAGTCATTTTGGATAGTTTGAAAAGAAAAAATATTTTCGTCACTTGACTTAGTATTTTCAAAATATAGAAAAAAGAAAAAAAAATATAAGTGGGCAAAATTTCTGTTTTATTACCGATGTCGGTTCTTCCATCTTTATTTGATGAATCTATTGATTTTAGATCTTTAACAAATGAGTAAGCTCACAATTTAACCAAAATAAGTAAATAAATTTTGTCTTACTTTACATGTAAAATTTTCAACAAATGCATTATCAAAAGTTCATTTAAAATGGTTTCATATCGTTATAAGTTAATATAAATGTAAACTAGTGATTTTGCCTGATTAAATCAGTGCAGTAATATTTATCTAACTTATCTAAATATTTAAAAAGAAAGACTCTGGGCCAGAGCAGCCATTTTGCATTGGTTTTATATATGACATTCGCCCAATGATATTTGATATAAAATTGTTTATATTTATACTAAAACTACATTTAAACTACTCTGTTTTTAACCAATAATAAAGGTGCGTTTAAACAGCGTGATAGAGGATTATGGAAGAATAAAGAATATATAAGATCAGATGTTTTTGTGCAGATTTATCTGCAACAGAGTTATATCAATAAAAGTAAATATGGAGGCATAATCACTTCTGCTTCTCATTTTATGTTTGTGAATCCAGCTGGATTTTCAATCGATTTCATGAACTTATAACGATGCTTGATATGAGATAACTTCTTCTCAATCTTAGATCCGAAGATGTAACTCAAAGATCGCTTACGTAAGAACTCACAGGATATAATCCTCATCGCCTTGCCATTCTCACCATGAGTCCACAAATTCTTCAGTCTCTCTATTGTGTATTTCTTCGTCTTTTTCTATCCCTTCACAAAGTCAATAAAGGTATTAATTGAAACATTTTCTGATAAGGAATTTAGTAATTTTTCAACATATTCACCGTTTTATAGGATAAATGCAAAAATAGCTTTAATGTAGTTTTTGGGGATGTTTTTTGTCTAGTCATGACAGTTTAAGTCTTGTTACTACTTTTCTAGATCTTCTCCTATGAGTTGAAGTTTTTATTAGGATTTTTTTTCAGGAACAAAATTTTATTCCAAAATGCTGACTTTTTATCCCGCTGCTTCGCCATTCTGACTGTTTTGAGCTTATGAGAAAGGATTATCAGCCAAAAAGCAATCAACTGATTCACCGAAGAATTCATCACAAATAGAAAAGGTCTCATAGCTGTGGTCAGTCTTGGTGCAAATCGAAAGGGTGGAATAATTTGGCGCAAAATTTGTTAAGAAGACCTCTTAGAAGTTGTTTGCGAAGCCAGGAGCATACAATCCTTCGTTAGACCGAATATCACTGAGATAATGAGACTTTTCGAGCAGACCAAAGTTGTTTTCACCAGATTATTCTACTTAATTTTCAACTAAATGAAACCAGCATTACATGAGCCCAGGAACATTGCGAAAAAGCGGGTTTGTTGAGTTCTGAAATTAATTATAAACTAATATCATAACTTAATAATTTAAGTCATAGCATTTTAAATAAATTGATATTTTATGACGTAATGGTTTTATGATCATGTCCATGTTAATATTATCATAACTGAGACTTACCGATCAGAGAGTGGAGAGGTAGAGGGCTCATGGCCTAGAAACTATATATTACCAACAGAAGATTTAAATTTATGAGACTTACCTCATTAGATATGTGATTTGGATGAAATTTGAAATTTTCATTTTGCGTGAGAACTCTCACCCGTTTGAGACTCAAACGATATCAATTAATGTAATTCTAGCCGATAAGTCACATATCACGACTCTATCAGCCTTCAGATTGGAAAGGATGAGGTTAATGGATATAAATTAATATTATAAAATAATCATATCTGTTTTCATTCAATTTTAAATTTAAACAAATATATTCAGCTGCTGATGAGAGAATTAATAAAAAGCATTTTGATGTCAACATTCATCATGTAAAAAATTAGTCTGATTGAATTTTAGACTCTTTATTGAGTTATTTGAAAAGATATTACATTGAATCATCATTTCTAGAGAAAAGATAGTTAGGAAGTCATTTTGTTAATTATTTATTTTCATAATCAAATATTTTTGGAAGAATAGATTGAAAGGCACATATTTTTGATTTATTCTCCAACTCATATATTGGCTTTGTGAGCCAACCGCAGTTTATCATTATTATCAAAATCTTCATTGATGAATATTTAATCTAATCCAATTGATTTTACTTAAAGAATGAGTTAGAATGACTTTGAATCAATACCTCTCCTTTCATTCAACGATGTAAATACTCGCAAACTAATCATATATTCACTGATAATTTTCTAATTTATTTATTGGATCAAATCCCAACTATATATTACTACAATCAATGACAATCAGAAATTTTCTTCTCTTCTTCAGTTCTATCTTTTCATTAATCATTTGCAACATGTCCTAAAGCAATCTACAGAATGACATTGAGTTACTGAAAGCTAATCGCAAACTGAAAGGAATTCAGTTGCAAGTATCTCAAAATCATAAAACAATTTTCAATATAAATTTGGGATAAAAGAATGAGAACCACTAACTCATTGATAACAATACAATGTTTCGAATAGCCTCAGTTTCTAAAAGTTTTTCAGCCGTTGCCATAATGCAACTGGTATAACAAAACAAATTACAGCTAAATCAATCTATTTCTTCAATATTTGACTATCCAATTGAAAATCCTTATTTTCCTGGAGTATAAATAACAGTTGAAATGATACTATCTCATCAATCCACACTTGTTTAATGCTAGCCATTTTACTCTAATTTCGCAGCAGCGACAGCAAATGCCAAAACAAACAAATAAATTCCAAATATGAAATAAATTCTATTGAAAGGAGGTAAATTTTATGATAATTGTCTGTATTCGAATACACATAAACCTGGAACATATTTCGATTACGT
>DYPS01000190.1 GCA_020719775.1 Desulfosporosinus sp.
CAATCTATTTTGTTATCGCTAGGAAAAGAGTCTGACAATATTGATGAGCACCTGTTAAATCAGCTCGCAAAGCGAAGAGGCATTGTTACTTTATCCAGTGCCCTGGACTCACTTGAAATAAAGAACTCGTATCATTACGGGGTATTGTTTTTATTTGAAAAACTTTTTAAAAAATTTGGTTTAACGTCTGCCCTTGAGGATATCTCCCAGACTCATTCTAAACTCCAATTTAATTTCAATAAGGCTATTTTTACAATGGTCGTGAGTCGCTTTCTTAGTCCCAGCTCTAAGCTTCATATATACGATCATTTAGCGGGTCAGTTTTTTCCTGGGATATATATCAATGACCTTGATCTTCACCACTACTATAGAAGTCTTGATATCTTGTCTCAGCATAAAGACAAAATCGAATCTCAGTTATTAAAATATAACAAAAGACATAAAAATATTTCTACAGACGTCCTTCTTTACGACCTCACAACTCTGAGGTTTGAAAGCACTCGAACTAAGGCCGGCGAACTGCCGCAATATGGATACAGTAAAGAGAAAAGATCTGACTGCACTCAAGTGGTATTGGGTCTTGTTGTTGATACAGAGGGCATCCCGTTATTCTTTGATGTATTTCCGGGCAATACCTATGAGGGATCAACAATCAAAGACATCTCTGAAAAGCTCAAAAAGAAGTTCGATGTGAGGAGATTTATTCTCGTTGCAGATCGCGGTCTTTTTTCAAAAAGTAATTTAGAAGAGATTCAAAATACTGAGTCACAAGATGATGATATTTTAAAAGAGTTTCCCTTTGAATACATTGTGGGACTTAAAATGGCCGCACTAAAAAAGAATGCCGAGGATTTTTACGATATCAGCAAATACACCAGCATCAACGAAGAGCTTGCTTTTTATGAAACTCAATACGAGGACAAGCGCTGTGTTCTAACTTGGTCTAAAACAAGAGCAGAGCGCGATAAAAAAGTCAGAGAAGATATTATTAACAAAATACAAAAGAAATTAACTTCTAAAACCAAGGCTACTCATTTTGTTTCAAACACGAATTATAAAAAATTTATTAAAGGTTTAGATAGCGGGTCCCCAGAGCTTAATTTTAAAGCTATCGAGGAAGAGTCAAAAAGAGACGGCTTTTTTGGAGTGATTACAAACATTCCCAAAGATGTCTATACAGCTGAAATGATTATAGGGCAGTATAAAAGTCTCTGGATCATTGAAGACGCCTTTGGGGAGATTAAGGGAACATTGAAAGCTCGCCCTATTTTTCATTGGACAGACGAAAGAATCAAAGGGCACATAATAATGTGTTACCTAGCTTATTTTTGTGAAGCACAGATAACAAAGGTGTTTAGAA
>DYPS01000021.1 GCA_020719775.1 Desulfosporosinus sp.
ATAAATATTGCAATTTATACAAAAAGAGTTTAGTTCCACAATTGAAGTAAAAAAGTCAAAATTTATAGCCCATCTTTGCCCCTACGATGATTTTGATGCGATGATGGAGAGGCTTAAAAATGAGCATCCAAAAGCGAGGCACTATGTCTATGCATACAGATATCTGAACATTTGGGAGCAGATTGTAGAAAATAGTAGCGATGATGGGGAGCCAAAAGGGACAAGTGGAAGACCTTGTTTAAAGGTACTTAGTGGTGGAGAAATCATCAATAGTGCTGTTGTCGTTGTACGATATTTTGGTGGAACGATGCTCGGCACTGGTGGACTTGTCAAAGCCTATAGTGATGCTGTTAATGCGGTGATCGAGCTAGGTGAATTTACACTCTATGAAAAACTTGAAGAAGAAGTTATCACTATTTCCTACACAGATTTGGCGAAAATTGAGCATACTTTAAAAGCTCTTGATATTGCTATTAAAACAAAAGAGTTTGGAAATGATGTGACACTTACTCTCCAAGCAACAAAAGAAAAGTTAGAACAATTCCAATATTAAAAAATAAAAAAGGAAACAAAATGATAACAAAAGATCTAAAAATATTTCTCCTCATCGCCTCAACTATGATGGTACTCAATATCGCAATCGGAGCTTTTGGAGCTCATGGACTTCGCCCATATCTAGATGAGTATGGGACGAGTATCTATAACAAAGGGGTTGACTACTCTTTTTATAACACCTTAGGATTGTTTGCTATTGGATTTATGAGTTATATCTTGCCAAATTCAAGTAAACTTAAAATTGGATATTATTTTATTCTAGCTGGAATTTTAATATTTTCATTTTCTTTGTATATTTTATCACTCACAAAAATACTCTGGTTAGGAGCCATTACCCCTCTTGGAGGAACAGCTATGATTATTGGATGGATTCTTGTTTGTATATCTTTATATAAAGATTTGAAAATAAGTAAAACCCACCCAAAAGATTGATTTTAAAATCAATCTTCTTAGTGTAAGAAATGTCTCACACCACTAAAATATAGTGCCATCCCATACTCATTTGCAGCAGCAATAACCTCATCATCTCTTACACTTCCGCCTGGTTCTATAACACATTTTACACCAGCTTCAGCAGCCGCATCAATAGAGTCTCTAAAAGGGAAAAATGCTTCACTAGCAAGAGCCGAACCAGTTGTATCAATTCCCATATCCGCAGCTTTTCTAAGAGCTGCTTTTGCTGCATCTACTCTACTTGTCATCCCCATTCCAACAGCTACCATAGCACTATTTTTGACATACACAACACAGTTTGATTTTGTCAAAGATGCTATTTTATAAGCTATCTCCATATCTTTTAACTCTTGTTCTATTGCACATCTTGAAGTTTTAAGTTCAGCATTTTTAACTTCATTTGCTCCAACTGCATCACTATCTTGAAAAACAAATCCACCATCTACGATTTTAAAATTGATTGGATCATTTGCCATTTCAAGCTTTTGTGTCCCTTGAGAGAATAGTTTGATTCTTTGTTTTCTTGAAAGCTCGCTAATAGCCTCTTCTGTAAAATCAGCCGCAAAAATAACTTCTAAAAATATCTCATTCATTTTTTTAGCAAGATCTAATTCAACTATTCCATTAACAGCAACCACTCCACCAAATGCACTTACAGGGTCACATTTAAGCGCTTCTGTATAGCTTTCCAAAAGGGTGTCTTTTATCGCAAATCCACAAGGATTTCCATGTTTTACGATTGCAATCGCATTATCAGCCCCAAAAGCACTCGCAATTTTTGCAGCTCCTGAGATATCTCCCATATTATTGAAACTTGCTTCCCCTTTTAGAGTTTTGAATTTTGTAGAAAAGTGGTTGTCGAATTCGTACAATGCACCTTTTTGGTGTGGATTTTCTCCATATCTTGTATCAAATACTTTATTTCCAACGATAAATTGTTTTTCACCAAAACCATTGTTAAATCGTTTGTTCATATAGTTTGCTATCATTGAATCATACGAAGCTGTATGTTCATACGCTTTTATCATCATATCTCTTCTAAACTCAACCGTATTTGTGTTATTTTTAAGATTAGAAAGAACCAAATCATAATCAGCCACATCAGTTATAATAATAACAGAGTCAAAATTCTTTGCAGCTGATCTCACCATCGCAGGTCCACCGATATCGATATTTTCAATAATTTCTTCAAAATCATCAGTTTTTTCAATCGTTGCTTTAAATGGATACAAATTTACACAAACCAAATCAATCCCTTCAACTCCAAGCTCTTTGGCTTGGTCAAGGTGAGATTGTTTATCTCTTCTATGGAGGATTCCACCGTGAATGTAAGGATTAAGAGTTTTCACTCTCCCCTCAAAACATTCTGGAAATTTTGTCACTTCATTTGCTTCAATCACAGCGATTCCGGCTTCTTGTAAAGCTTTATATGTTCCACCTGTTGAGATGATTTCATACCCCAAGTTTACCAATTCTTTTGAAAAATTTACAACACCACTTTTATCACTTACACTAATTAATGCTCTCAAATTCAATCCCTTTTCTTTACTTTTTTAATTTACTTTATAGATTAAGATTGTACAAAAAGAGTGGTTACAATCTGCTAAATTTATAATACTTTTACTTTATTAACTCTTTTTTATTTACTAATATCCCATCATTCTTTAGATTGAAATCAATATTTAAAAGTGCCGTATCGCCATCATACCTGACAACCTTATCAAGATTTTTATACTCATTCGCAGAGCTTTTAAGATAGTTTTCAAAAGATTCCTTATCAACTTGTACATTCACATTAAATTTAATATGATCCAAAAGCTCTTTTGGTTGATTTAAAATATTATATTTATTTGGCTTCAGTGTAAAAATTGAATCTATTTTTACACTCTTTATAGGAAATTTTACTTTAGAAAAAGTTAATTCACTAAATTTCATCCCATACTTCATCTCACCACCATGATTTGCTATTTCAATTACATATTTTAAAAGTGGAGAATATCCATCTATCTCCAATGAAGAAAATTGATCTGTATTGTCCATAATATACTTTATTGGTGCTAATTTTAGATGATTTAAGCCACCAGTAATCTCTGTTTCTTTTGCTTTAATATTCATCTTTGATGTTTTTAATGAGAAATTTGATGCTTTAGTATTTGTAATCACCGACATATCTATTCCATTTGATTTAACTTCAATATTTGAAGTATTTTTCAATGTTTTAAATTCAACATTTGGAACTTCAAAATCATCTTTTGTATATGCAATTCTATACTCTAAATTTCTCGTTCCATCTTGATGTCGTATTTCATAAGTTTTATTTCCAGATTTTTTATATCGTATTCCATCAATGATTCTTGAATCAAGATAAATTTCAAAACTATCTATATGGTTTTCTTCTTTTAAAATATTATCTGCAATCGCTTTAATACATCTTATATTTTTACATTCTATGGCTTCTTCACTTATCTTTTTGGCAAGAAATATAGTGTACTCATCTGGGTTATTAAGATGATATTTTGTATTGTATAAGAAATCATCCGCTGTACTTTCAAATTTAAAATTATAATCATTTGTATATTGATAATTATATTCTGGATTATTCGAGCTTATCTTGATTTTTTTATCCTCTTCATTTGTTTGGATAAGATACTTTTCCAAAGTAAATCTATTTTTATCACCTAATTTCAATACTGGTTCTGAAAAATTTAAAAGCATATTTGTTCCACTCTGTTGGCTATTAATATCGATGTTATTCGCATCAATCTCTTTGAGTTTACCTTGTAGATTAAAAATAAATTCTGCTCCAAATTTTTTTAAAAGCTCTTTATATTCAACTAATTTTATTTGATTTTTTGGAAATTCAGAAGGTTGGATATAAACACTTACACTAAAAGGATGCCAAACTTTTACAATTATTTTCCCGCTAAATTGTAACCCTACCACATCATCATTTTCAGACAAAATACTTTCTAATAAAACTTTATCTATTTTAATAAGACTACTTAAAAAAATTAAAAATTTATCCCTATCTTGGACTGTTAAAGTATATTTTTGTTGTGAATTAAAATATCCTTCTCCTTGTTTAACTTCCAATTTCATTCCCAAGCTAGCCAATTCACTTCCGTAAGTTTTTATTTTTGGAGAAATTATAAAAGTTGAAATAATCAACGGCCATATCAATGCAATAGCAATAAGAATTCCAAAACCAATAGAAACTTTTTTCTTATCTATTTTATGCATCGTAATTTTCCTTTTTTTTAATGTAATGTTTTTTTATATTATTTGAATTTTGTTCTTGTTTTTTATCTTGAGTAAATCTTCTATTTTTTCTAAGCGATTTCTTATCATCTCCTCCATCACTCTTTCTAAAGTTTTTAGTTTCTTTATTTGATGATTTATCAGAATAGTTTCTATTTGAATTTTTTTTAAAATCACCAACTCTTTCATGTTGATTTTTAAGATTTAATTTCAAAGAATTTTCGCAATATTGATTAACCAATATTCTATATTTATAAGCATTGTCGATATCATAGAATATTTCTGGCAATTTATACGAAAGCCAAAGATAAAGTGATATTTTTTTCACTTCATCTTCTGCCTTGAGTAAATCCAACTCACTTTTTGCCAAAGTTTTAATATTGATAGACAACCTATAATCACATCGTTTTTTATTAATGATTGCATTCATATAAACAAAATAAGCATCTTTTAAAAGTGGTGATTTAGTGTTTGTTGGAGCTTGTGCTAAAAGATATTTATCTTCGAGTTTTAAACTTATTTGTTTATCTAAAATATGTGCAAGTTCTATCATATTATAGATATTCGTAGCGACAAATGGACCAGTAAACTTCATATTTTTTGAGAAAAAATACAAAATTTTTGTCAAATCTTTTGTATTCAAATGAGAAGCAAAAGCAAGGATTTGTTCTAAAGTAGCTTTCACTTTAAAAGGGGGCTTGATAGTTCGAAGTGGTGAATGAAACATCGCATCAATATGCTTCAAAACTCCACTATTTGTTGCACCAACATATCCGATCTCATGATGCCCATATCTTCCAGCTCGTCCACTTATCTGAATCACCTCGTTTGGTGTCAGCAGTCTTTGACTCACCCCGTCAAACTTTATATCGGTTGTAAAAAGGATAATCTTTATAGGGAGATTGAGTCCCATCGCAATAGCATCAGTTGCTATCAAAATATCTGTTTTTCCCTCTCTAAATCTTTTCGCTTCCTCTTTTCTCACTTCGGGACTTAGATTTCCGTACAAAACAGAAACTTTAAAAAATTTAGAAAGTTTAGCTTTCATATTTAAAACATCTTTTCTACTAAAAGCTATCAAAGCCGTCCCTTTAGTTATCTCTCTAAAAGGGATTGGTTTCTCTAAAACTTGTAGCGGATTTTTTCTTTTAAACTTCACAATCTCAAGCTCTTCACCTAAATATTCAGCTATTTTTTTGATAGCTTCAAGCGCATTGACACTTCCAGTCATAATAACTTTTGAAGCAGGTGCTCCTAAAATAGCATTAACCCAAGCCCAACCACGATCTTCATCTTCAAGCATTTGAATCTCATCGATAATACAAACATCTGTTTGCATTTCAAAGTTTACCATCTCAATAGTGCTACAAATATGTGTTGAATCTTCGTTAAAAATCTCCTCTTCACCCGTAATCAAACTAGAATTAATTTTATTTTCTTTTAAAAATTCATAGTTTTCTAGTGCTAAAAGTCGTAAAGGGGCTAAATATATACCACAGTCAGCCTTCATCAGCTCTTGCATGGCGGAATATGTTTTTCCACTATTCGTTGGACCCACATAAAAATAGAGTTTTCTATTCATACTTCTAGCTATTGGAAAAGTAGTTTTTAAATCACAATTAAGTATTTGATTGAGTTGTTCTTTGAAGCTTAAATTCATAATGGAATATTATCCAAAAAATATGACTTTTTATACAATTCTTTTATAAAATTTTGCATTTTTATTTGCTTAATATTTGCTTAATATTTATCTAATATAAGAGTGATAAATACCTGAAATATGGGATTCTTGTGATAAATGTTTAAGTATTTATTAAGTATCTTTTAACTATAATACAAAATATTATTATAAATCACATAAAAAGTAGGACAAAATAGTGTTTGATTCATTAACTAGCTCGTTAAAATCTGTTATTGGTAAAATAAGGTATCAAGACGATAATAAAGCATTGGTAAATGCTATTAGTGAACTCAAAAAATCACTTTTAAGATATGATGTTCATCATAAAACTACTAAAGAATTATGTGACAAAATTGAATTGAAAACGAAACAATATGGAATTGGTCAAGAAAATTTTTTAAAGGCTTTAAAAGAAAGCTTATCAGAGATACTTGTTGTAAAAGGGAATCAAGGTTTTGCTTATAATGCTTCCTCACCACTTACTATTGTTTTAATGACAGGACTCCAAGGAAGCGGAAAAACTACAACAACAGGTAAAATAGCTAACTACTTAAAATTAAGAAACAAAAAAGTTTTAATCGCAGCGGCTGACTTACAAAGATTGGCAGCTGTTGAACAGCTCAAACAAATTGGTGCTCAAATTGAAGTTGAAGTATTTTTTGATGACACTGAAACAAATCCTATAAATATTGTAAAAAAAGCAAAACAAAAAGCAATTGATGGATTATACGATGTTCTTTTAGTCGATACTGCTGGACGACTAGCTATTGATGAAGAACTAATGAAACAATTAAAAGAGATCAAAGATACTATTGTTCCAAATGAAATATTTTATGTTGCAGATTCAATGACAGGTCATGATGCAACCAAAACTGCTTTAACTTTTCAAGAGAAGATAGGGATAGATGGGGTCATCCTTACAAAGTTTGATGGAGATACAAAAGGTGGAGTAGCATTATCTTTATCACACCAAACAAAAGTACCACTTAGATTTGTTGGGGTTGGGGAAAAAATGGATAACCTTGAAGTTTTCATCCCTGATAGAATTATTTCTCGTCTTATGGGTGCTGGAGATATTGAAGGGCTTGCCGAAAAAACATCCCTTTTAATCGATGATAAAAAAGCAAAAGAAGTTACTAAAAAAATCAAAAAAGGGGAATTCAACTTTAATGACTTTTTGGAACAACTAGAGATGATAAAAAAACTAGGAAGCATGAAGTCGATTATTGGGATGATTCCTGGGATGAGCGGAATGGCAAATCAAATAAAAGATATGGATTTTGACAACTCTGTAGAACTCAAAAGAATTAAAGCACTTATTGGTTCGATGACTCCAAAAGAGAGAGAAAATCCAGATCTTATTAATATTAGTAGAAAGAAAAGAATTGTAAAAGGTTCAGGTTTGAGTGAAGTGCAAGTAAATAAAATCCTCAAACAATTTCATAATGCATCTAAAATGGCAAAAAAAATGTCAGGAAAAGGTGGGATGAAAGATATGCAACGAATGATGTCACAAATGAATGCGCAAGGGATGCCACAAATCCCAAGATAAACCCTCTTTCGTGTTAAGTGCTAAGGTGAAAATTTCTCTTTAGCACTTAACATAAAAGTTAATACAAAATAAACAAAAAAAGGACAAACAATGACAGTTATTAGACTTACAAGAATGGGAAGAAACAAAAAACCATTTTATAGAATCGTAGTTACAGATAGTAGAAAAAGAAGAGATTCAGGATGGATTGAATCAATCGGTTATTTCAACCCAATCGTTGAGCCAAAAGTATTAAAATTTGATCAAGAAAGATTAGATTATTGGTTAAGTGTTGGTGCACAAATGAGCGAAAAAGTTGCAAAACTTACAACTGCAAAATAATAACTTTTTATGATTGTTGATTTTATTGAGTCATATGTGAAACTAATCGTTTCTCACCCAGAATCTATTCAAGTTACTATTGATGAGATAGATCTAAATTTTTATGAGATCACTATCTCTTGCAGTGAAGAAGATTTAGGAAAAATTATAGGTAAAAATGGAAATATGATTAACTCTTTAAAAACAATCATCAATGGTTGTAAAGCCAAAGATGGTAAATCATACAAACTTCAAGCGATCAAAGCTTAGGCTTTAAAGTATTCAATCAAACCGTCTCATAAAATTATGAGACGGTTTTTTATTTAGTTAAGAAGGCTTTAGAATGGAAAAGATTTATGTTGCAAAGCTTGGAAAAAGCATAGGCTTAAAAGGTCAAATGAAAATCTATATAGAATCAGATTTTCCTGAGCAATTTAAAAAAGGCGCAAGTTTTATAACAAGTAAAAACAAAACACTTACTGTTGAATTTATCAATAATACATATGATACTGTTAAGTTTTTAGGTATAGATACAATTGATGATGCAAAAGTTTTTATTAATTCATTACTTTATACAACCAAAGAAGAGAGTAAGAAAAATTGTAAACTTGAAAAAAAACAATTCTTTTGGTTTGAAATCGAAGGATGCAGTATATTTGAAAATGGTGTTTTATTAGGAAAGGTTATAGAAATAAATAGATATCCAACTGATGATTATATGACAGTCGAAACAGAAAAATCAATTATTTCTCAAGATCCAAAGACTGCTAAAAACTTTTTATTGCCTTATAATGATAATTATATAATCGATACAGATATAGAAAACAAAACTATCCATATTAAACATGGATTTGATATTTTAGCTGCTAGTTAAAATATCAACTAGTTATTATTCTTCATTTCCATTCCAAATACTGATAATCTTATCTTTATCAAACAAAGAAGCTTTAATCATAGCAACCGTTCCAATTGCAATTAAATTTCTACTCGCTACTTCCAAATCATCATTAAGTATTAAATAATCATATTTATCGAGACTAAAAATCTCTATTTTTGCGTTTTTTAATCTATTTTGAATAATCTCTGGATGATCCGTATCTCTTTTATACAATCTATTCTCTAACTCTTTTAAAGAAGGCGTAGTGATAAATACAGATGTAGTGATACTATCAAGCTTTTGACGAACTAAATCGTGCCCTTGAACATCTATATCAAAAATAACTAATTTCCCATCATCTAATGCTTTTTTAATCGGCCTAAGTGATGTTCCATAATAATTATCATGCACTTTTGCGTATTCAAGAAAGTTACCATTTTCAATATCTTTTTCGAATTCTTCCTTTGTAGTAAAGAAATAATCAACTCCGTCAATCTCACCTATTCTTGGTAATCTTGTAGTTGTAGAAATAGAAAAATAATAATTTAAAAAGTTCTCATAAAAAATCTTTAAAAGGGAACTTTTTCCGCATCCGCTTGGCCCGGAAATTATAAGTATAGCTCCCTTTCCTAACTCTTTTTCAATCATATCTTCAACCTTAATTGCAATAGAATCTCTTTCCCTTCCGTCAAATCATCTATAATATTTTGATTTAATTGTTTAAAAAGTGGTGTTAATTCTTCGGCAGAATATTGATTTAAAATAAGTTCTATTGGTGGCTTATTCTCTTTTGATATTGTACTATCATCATTGAGTTTATCAATAATATTAATCAACTCAATCCAATTATCATCTTTTTGGAAATCATCTGAATACTCATCACCTTTTTCATCGCTGATCATCTCGTAAAGTTTTGAAAGCTCATCTTTATCCAATATTCCACCATGGCCCAAATGCTCTTTCTTTACAATTAAATCATCATTTGTTGAAGGTTTTTCATCCATTTCCAAAAGTAAACTATCAATAAATTTAGCCAAATCATCATTAAGCTCTTCAATTGTAGGTTCTTCACTTTCGTAAATCTTTTCTTCATGAAATCTTATCTCTTCAATATTTTTGAGTATTTCTTCTAAAGTAATACTTAAACTTGATGGTAAAAATGGTTTTTCTATAATAAAATCAAATCTATCTTCCACAACCTTATCATTTTTTAACAAAATTAATCCATTGCTTAACAATCTTAATTTACTAATATCTTCAGTAATAAAGTGATCATCAATAATAATAAGATCAGCACCTTGCTCTATCTTATCTATCGTATGATAAATTTTAAGATGGAGCATTAATTTATTTGAAATAAGTGTAAATATTTTATTAATTATTTCTGTCTGCGATAGCAATACGATAGTTTTCATTATTTTACTCTTTCTAAATGTAAATCATTTATTTGATAAACTTTATCACACATAAATGCCAAATCATCCTCATGTGTAACTAGAATCATACCAGCTTTTTGATAAGCAACATATTCAAATAATACATTCATAACCTCTTTTGCAGTTATTTTATCAAGGTTACCAGTTGGTTCATCGGCAAAAATTATTTTTGGTTTTTTTGTAAGAATCCTTGCAATTGAGAGTCTTTGCTGTTGTCCACCACTAAGTTCCCCTATCCCTTGATCAAGTACATGGTCAATTTTAAGTCTTTTAAGTAAATTTTTGTCAATGGCATTACCACTTAAAAATTCTGCAATTTGAAGATTCTCAATTGCTGAAAAACCACGAAAAAGATAATGGGATTGAAATATAATACCAAAAATATTCCGTCTTAACTCTAAAAGTTTTTTTTGTGATAAATCAAAGATATTATAATTTTCATAAAAAACATTCCCATGCTTTGGGGCTAAAAGTGAAGAAAGAATATTTAATAGCGTTGATTTGCCACAACCGCTTGAACCTATAATAGCTATTGTTTCATTTGAATGAAGCTCTAACTCTATGTTCTCAAAAAGTGGATAATCAAAGTTGTGAGTAATCTGTTTTGCATAAAGCAAAACAGACCTATTTGAAAGTATTTGGGTTGCTGAACTGTTATTTTCTATGCCATTCATAACTTATAACAATCACAACAGAAACAAAAATTATTTAGCCATTTGCGCTGCTACTTCAGCTGCAAAATCTTCCTCTTTTTTCTCAATACCATCACCAAGTTCAAATCTGATATATTCAACAACTTCGATTGAAGCATCAACAGCCTTGATAGCTTCTTCAACTGTAAGTTTGTCATCCATAACATATGTTTGTGAAAGTAATGCATGCGTTTTGTCTAATTGTGTATTATCTTCAATCCATCTAGCAATTTTACCAACTAAAATATTATCAATAATTTTTTCAGGTTTCCCTTCAGCAATAAGTTCAGCCTTCATTTTTTCTTTTGCAGCATCAATTGCAGCATCAGTTAATTGTACTCTTGAAACATACTCAGGGATGTTTTTAAGAGGTTTTTTCAATCTATAAAGTTCTTCGTTTTCTTTTTCAATATCAGCAATAATTGCTTTGTTTTCAGACTCGATAAAATCAGCAGATAACTCTTCGTAAGAGATAACCGTTGGTTTCATTGAAGCTGCATGCATTGCAACTTTTTTTAAGATATCGATAGTTTTTTCTTTAGCTTCAGGAGCACAAGTTGCAGCTAATAAAACACCAACTTTTCCTAAATGTACATAACCATTTACTACACCATTATCAGAAGCAATAGTTACCATTTTTCTAGCAACGATATTTTCACCGATAATAGCAATTTTACCATTTAAGTACTCACTAAAGTTTGTACCATTGATAGTAGTTTCTAATAATTGTGCTGTTTCAGTTACACCTTCAGTTTGAACGTGAGCAGTTATCTCTTGCGTTAATCCAATAAATTGATCATTTTTAGCAACAAAATCTGTTTGAGAATTAATTTCAGTCATTGTTGCTTTTGTATTATTCTCATTTACTAAAATAGTGATAAGCCCTTCAGCTGCAACATTACCGCTTTTTTTAGCAGCTTTAGATAAACCAGATTCTCTTAAGAATTTTATAGCATTATCAATATTTCCATCACATTCATTAAGCGCATTTTTGCAATCAAGCATTCCAGCACCACTTAATTCTCTTAATTCTTTAATAAGTTGTGGAGTTGCACCAGCCATAATTATTCCTTGTCCTCAAATTCTGAAGCTTCCATTTGAATTTCAGTTGTAACATCAGCTATCTCTTCAGTTGAAACTTCCGTTTCAGTTTCGCTTGCATTTTCTAAATAAGCATTTCTACCCTCATTCATAGCAGCAGCCATCTCTTTACAGAAAAGTTGAACTGATCTAATCGCATCATCATTTCCTGGAATTGGGAAATCTACAAGATCAGGATCACAGTTTGTATCAAGAGGTGCAATTACTTTAATTCCAAGTCTTCTAGCTTCTAAGATAGCAATTTTTTCTTTAACAGCATCAATAACAAACATCATATCTGGAAGTTGTTTCATATCTTTAATACCACCAAGGTATGCCTCTAATTTTTCTTCTTTTCTTGAAAGCATTAAAACTTCTTTTTTAGTTAGAAGATCTAATTGTCCTTCTTCTCTCATTTTTTTGATAATCTCAAGTTTTCTAATTGATTTTTTGATTGTAGGGTAGTTTGTAAGCATTCCACCTAGCCATCTGTGGTTAACATATGGCATATTACAAGCAATCGCTGCTTCTTTAACTGCCTCATCAGCTTGTTTTTTAGTTCCAACAAAAATCATTGTTTCACCTTTAGCAGCTGCATCTCTTACTACATTATATGTATATCTAAAGTATCTTAATGTTTTTTGTAAATCTATAATATAGATATTTTTTCTAACACCAAAAATAAATTTTTTCATTTTTGGATTCCATCTTCTTGTTTGGTGACCGAAATGCACACCACACTCTAATAAATCTTTCATTGTAACCATGTTTTTTCCTTCTTTTGAGCTTTTTACTCAGATTATTTTAGGGGCTTATACCTCTATAGCCATTCGTAAGTTTCCTTACAGCCCTTTATAAGAATTGCTATATGTGAGTTCTAAATAGAAAAATTTCTAAAAAGTTTTGGATTTTATCTATTTTATGTTTAATTCTTTCTTAGATTATTTATTGTGTTATTATAGGAAAATATTCAATTTTTTAAGTTATTTAAAAGTTTATTTATATATAATTCCATCCACAAAAGCAAATAGGCTTTAAAAATTCCGGATTAGCTCAGCGGTAGAGTAGATGACTGTTAATCATTTGGTCGCTGGTTCGAACCCAGCATCCGGAGCCACTTCAACCTTAAATATCCGAACAATCTATCTTAAATATAAATACACTTTTTTAAATACTTACTTATTCATAACTATTTTTTGTTAAAATATTAGATACTATTAGTAATAATGATTATGTTAGGAAAAAATATGAATAAAAAACTCCATCTCGTAAGTCTTGGCTGTACAAAAAATTTAATCGATAGCGAAGTGATGCTTGGAAGGCTCAAAGAGTATACTATGACTGATGAGCCTAGTATTGCTGATCTTATTATTGTCAATACTTGTGGCTTTATCGAAAGTGCAAAAGAGGAATCTTTAAATACAATTTTTACCCTCCACGACCAAAGAAAAGAGAGTTCTGTTTTGGTTATGGCAGGATGTTTATCACAAAGATACAAAGATGAGCTTCAAGAGGGGCTTAGTGAAGTTGATATTTTTACAGGCGTTGGAGATTACGATGTGATTGATAAGCTTGTAGAAGAAAAAAGAAGTCAATTTTCTCCTAAAGTCTTTTTAGCTGATGAAACACTAGATCGTGTAATAACTGGATCTAATTTTCATGGTTATATCAAACTAAGTGAAGGGTGTAACCAATCGTGTGCTTTTTGTGCGATCCCAAATTTCAAAGGAAAACTCCAAAGTCGAACACTAGAATCAATAGAAAAAGAACTTCAAAATATGGTAAGCAATGGTTACTACGATTTTTCATTTGTAAGTCAAGATAGCAGCTCTTATTTACGAGATTTTGATATCAATGATGGATTAGAGCAACTTATAGAAAAAGTTGAAAAAATAGATGGTGTCAAAAGTGCAAGAATTTTGTATCTCTATCCATCTACTACAACTATAAATCTTATTAATAAAATAGCCAGTAGTTCTATTTTTCATACATATTACGATATGCCACTACAACATATCTCAAGTAATATGCTCAAAATTATGAAAAGAGGAAAGGGTACTGAAAAACTTAAAGAGCTAATGGATGCGATGAGAAAAGTTCCAAATTCTTTTGTAAGAAGCACTTTTATAGTGGGACATCCTGGGGAAAGTGAAGCCGATTTTAAAGAGCTTTGTGATTATGTAAAAGAGTATAAGTTTGATAGAGCAAATGTATTTAGTTATAGTGATGAGGAAGATACAAGTGCTTATGATATGAGTGAAAAAATACCACAAGAAATTATTGATGAAAGAGCTGAAATTTTAGGAACAATTATCAAAAAAACTACCTTAGAAAGTATGAAACAAGATGTTGGGAAAATTTTTGCTGTTGTAGTTGAAGGAATAAGCGAAGAACATGATTTACTTTTGAGTGCTAGAAAAATTTCTTGGGAAAAAGAGATTGATGGAGAGATTTATATCAACGATAATGAATTGGGTGATACTATTGAATTTGGTAAAGTATATAATGTAAAAATAACTGAACTTGTGGGGGATAAACTTTTAGGAACTATCATTGAAGCATAATATTGAAGAATTCATCCAAATGGTTTCCAATAATCATTTCGTAGAAGCTCATGAAGTTTTGGAAGAGGACTGGAAGAAACTTAAAAAAGAGGGAAAAAAAGATGAAGCAAAATTTCTTCAAGCCCTTATAAATGGAGCAACTTCAATTGCTCTCTGGATCAAAAAACGACCTGAACCATGTTATAAAGTTTGGAGTTTTTTCCAACGAAATAAGCATCTAATCTCCACAATTGATCAATCTCAGCAAAAACCGTATCTTTTTGCTATTAAACTTCTTGAAGATAAATTTATTAATTACACAGAAAAAGATAATCTTTAGAAAACGCTTGTTATAATCTAATCATATTTTTATTATAAGGATTTGATATGAAAGAAAATGTTGAAATTAGGGAAGATTATAGCAGGTTACAATTCTTTCCAATTATGATGTATGCTATTGTTATGGGGCTTGGAGGACTTACTATCACTTATCAAAAAGCTCATTTATGGCTTGGTTTTCCATCTATTTTTGGCACTGTATTAATGTATATTACTACTATTACTTTTGGGGTTATTTCAATTTTGTATATGATGAAATATTTCAAGTATAAACAAGACGTTATTTCTGAGTTCAATCATCCAATTCGTATTAATTTTTTTGCTGCCATCTCTATTTCAATGTTGATGTTAGCGATTATTTACAAAGAAGAAGCTATCTCTATAAGTGCTTTCTTTTGGTATGTGGGGACAGTGCTTCATTTTGCACTTACGATGCATACGATACGTTTTTGGATTAATAAAAATCAATTGTTAGATCACTCAAATCCAGCATGGTTTATTCCAATTGTTGGAAATGTTCTTGTTCCTGTAGGTGGTGTTGGATTTGCCAATGCTGGGATTTTAAACTACTTTTTTAGTGTTGGGATATTTTTTTGGATTATCCTTTTTGCTCTTATTTTAAATCGTATTATTTTTCACCATCAACTTGCTACTAAGTTTATGCCAACACTTTTTATCCTTATAGCTCCTCCTGCGGTTGCTTTTATCGCTTATGTAAAACTCTATGGTCATATTGATACTTTTGCTTTAATGCTTTTTAATATGGGATTATTTTTTACACTTTTGGTTGCTTTTATGTACAAAAATTTTCTCAAGATTAAATTTTTCATTTCATGGTGGGCTTTTGTCTTTCCAATTGCAGCAATGGCAATCGCTTCAATGTTAATGTTTCATCATACAGGAGATACTACCTTATCTATTCTCTCATATGCTTTAGTTACTATTGCTACTTTAATAGTATTAACAGTTGTGTATCATACAATCATAAATATTAATAAAAAAGAGATTTGTATCCAAGAGTGAGTTTTTCACTTTTGGTTAAATTTTCTTACTTTTTTTCAATCCATTTATCATTAACTTTTGTTGGTTTAAAACGATCATATACCCATGGAAGCATTACATCAAGCTCATCCTCAGTAATAAATCCTTTAAGCGAAGGCATCATACCAAATCTATCAAATGAAATATCCTCACAATTTGTTTTCTTTCTGTCTGGATTGTAAAGATAATCTTTCATAAAAGGGATTGCAATCTTACGAATTTCACTCTCAGGCATACCTACATCAAGCTCAGCATCAATTCCCATAACTGTATTTTTCATCACCACTGCAATTGGTGGTGATACCATTTTATTTTGTTCTTCTGGTGTTTTTGGTAGTGTTGAAGCATGACACATTTGACATTTTTTTTCAAAAAGGATTAAAGCACTTCTCGGTTCTTTCGCTTGAAGCGTCTGCACAAACAACCCAATAATCCCCACAGTCAAAACTATTTTTTTACATCTCCCCCTAAAATCCTATTTTATCAGTTAATCTTAACAGATTAAAATTTATCTTTACTTATATTTCAAGATAAATTTTTATCGTTTATTGGTATAATATTTTTTATCAAAAATAGAAAAAAAGGATTATCCCTTGTCATATACAATAAATGAAACGATAAAACGACTTCAAGAGAACAACCTACTCAAAATCATAGATGAACCACTTGATATCTATCTTGAGATTCCTCATATTGCTTATATTGAAGTAAAAACACCAAATAGCAAAGCAATACTTTTTACAAATCCAATCGATAAAAAAACAGGGAAAAGATTCATGACTCCTGTTTTAATGAATATTTTTTGTAACAACAAAGCAGTTGAACTTTTTATAGGGAGTGGCGACAAAATAGCAAATGAAATAGAAAGTTTACTCAAAATTAAACCACCCCAAGGGTGGAGTGATAAATTAGCTCTTTTTGGAAAACTCTTTAATCTCAAAAATGTTCCACCAAAAAAACTTTCCGGTAGAGGAATTTCTCAAGAGATTATAAGACTTGGGAAAGATGCGAAACTTAGTGATTTACCAATTCTTACCACATGGGAGCAAGATGGAGGTCCTTTTATCACAATGGGACAAGTATATACCACCTCACTTGATGGGAAAATGAACAATGTAGGAATGTATCGACTTCAAGTTTATAATGATGGGCAATTAGGGATGCATTGGCAAATCCACAAAGATAGCAATCACTTCTTTCATGAATACAAAAAAGCTGGTAAAAAAATGCCGGTTAGTATTGGAATTGGTGGAGATCCAATGTATATTTGGTGTGGGCAAGCACCACTTCCTATTGGTGTTTTTGAGCTTATGCTTTATGGATTTGTAAAAAAAGAAAATGCTCGTCTTGTCAAATCTATCACAAATGATATTTATATTCCTCATGATGTTGACTTTGTGATTGAGGGATTTGTTGATCCTGAGAAGTTAAAAATAGAGGGACCATTTGGAGATCATACAGGTTATTACACATTAGAAGAAGAATATCCAGTCCTAGATGTCACTTGTATCACAAGTAAAACCCATCCTATTTTTGCTGCAACTGTTGTTGGAAAACCTCCTCTGGAAGATAAATATATGGGATATGCTACAGAGAGAATTTTCCTCCCACTTTTAAAAACAACAGCTCCTGATTTAATAGACTACTATATGCCTGAAAATGGTGTATTTCACAATCTCATCCTTGCTAAAATCAACGTAAGTTACCCAGGACATGCTACTCAAATGATGCATGCATTTTGGGGTGTTGGGCAAATGAGTTTTGTCAAACATGCTATTTTTGTTAGTAGTGAAGCCCCTGAACTTCATAATGATGAAGCTATTACAAAATGGATACTCAACCGAATTAATCCAGAAGAGATGCTAGTGACAAGGGGTGTTGTCGATGCCCTTGACCACTCTAGCCCAAAATTTGCAGTTGGTGGAAAACTTGGAATTGATTGCACAGGAGAAGAGATAAAAAATAGTGAAATTATCCAAATCAGTAACGAGGAACTTCTTCATAAAATCCAAAATATCACAAATGAGGTTAGTGAACTTAGACAGTATCATACTGATACAAAAAATCCCATCACTATCCTAGCGGTTGAAAAAAATAGAAATCAAAGGGAGCTGTTTGATGAACTTAAAATTCTCTTCTTACATATTAAAATCTTAGTGATAGTTGATAAACAAAATAATAATCTTAACAATCCCTACATGCTTTTATGGCGAGTTGTCAATAATATAGATAGTAATCGTGATATTTTTATTGAAGATACAATGATAGGAGTTGATGCTACAAATAAAAATAGCTTAGATGGATTTACAAGAAGATGGCCTGATGATGTTACATGTACAAAAAGTGTTTTAGATGACTTACGAAATAGAAATCTTATCGATATCGAGG
Organism: Desulfosporosinus sp.; assembly: GCA_020719775.1. Taxonomy (GTDB): domain Bacteria; phylum Campylobacterota; class Campylobacteria; order Campylobacterales; family Arcobacteraceae; genus CAIJNA01. The sequence goes on from DYPS01000021.1 coordinate 18,196, forward strand.
ATGCATTTATAGAAAAATGGGGATTAATTTAATCCCCATAAATAATTGAATTGATTATTGTTTACTTAGCTCTAATAGATGATTTTTATATACTTCAAGATTAAAGTCTTTTATACCAGCTACCCCGTCATTAACTGCTGCTTCAGCAACTGCTGATGAAACCCATACCAAAAGTCTTTTGTCAAATGGTGATGGTATAATATACTCTTTTCCATAAACCATATCGTCTCTATTATGTGCTTTTGCAACATAATCAGGTACTGGCTCTTTAGCAAGTGCTGCAAGCGCTCTAGAAGCTGCCATTTTCATGTTTTCAGTAATTTTTGTAGCTCTTACATCAAGTGCTCCACGGAAAATAAATGGGAAACCAAGAACATTGTTTACTTGATTTGCAAAGTCACTTCTACCAGTTCCAATAATTAGGTCATCCCTAACCTCTTTTGCAATTGAAGGCATAATTTCTGGAGTTGGATTTGCGCAAGCAAAAATGATAGGATTACTTGCCATTGAAGCAACCATCTCTTTAGAAATTTGCTCTGGACCAGAAAGACCAAGAATCATATCTGCATTTCGCGCAGCATCTGCTGGAGTTCTATCTTCAGTATCTATAGCATAAGCTCTTTTTTGCTCATTTAAATCTGTTCTACCAGTATGAATAACACCTTTCGAGTCAAGCATAGTTATGTTTTGAACACCAAGCGCTTTATACATATTTGCGCAAGCAATACCACTAGCACCTGCTCCAATAACTACAACTTTCAACTCTTCAGCTTTTTTACCATTCATGTCAAGTGCATTTATAAGTCCAGCCGTTGTGATAACTGCTGTTCCATGTTGATCATCATGAAATACAGGAACATTACAAATTTCTTTCAATCTTCTTTCGATTTCAAAACACTGTGGTGCTGCAATATCTTCTAAATTTATACCACCAAAAGTATCTGCAATAGCTGCTACAGTCGCAATTATAGATTCTGTATCATGAACATTTAGTTCTATGTCAACTGCATCAACATGAGCAAATGCTTTAAATAATACACATTTTCCTTCCATAACAGGTTTACCTGCAAGATGACCAATGTCTCCAAGACCAAGAACGGCTGTTCCATCAGAAATAACAGCAACTAGATTACCTTTATTTGTGTAATCATATGCAGTTTGAATATCTTCTTGAATTGCTAAACAAGGATAAGCAACACCTGGACTATATGCCATAGCTAACTCTTGCACCGTATCGCAAGGTTTTGTAATTAATGTTCCTATTTTCCCATTATTATCTAATATATTTCTCGCTTTATGATAGTCTAGAGAATCTTTTTTAAATTCTTCTTCTTTTAAAGTCATTTGATTTCCTTATTTAATTTTAATCAATTCACTATTTTAGTATATTGTTATTTCATTATAATAAATTGATACTGAGATAATACATTAGTATACAAAAAATAATAAATAATAATCCATTTTTTACCATTCAAAATATAATATGTTACAATAAGTAACTAGCTCTAGTATTTATAAAATTGGATATTAAAAATCTTTTTAAACTTTTTTTTAATTCTTTTTTAGGTAATGCAATATTGAGTCTAAAAAAGTATTTTCCACTTTTTCCAAAGCTTATTCCATCATTTAAAACAACTTTTATACCATATAAAAGTTCCTCTTTTATTTTGTTATGTTTCATTCCAGTTTCTCGGAAATCAAGCCACAAAAGATAAGTTGCTTCACTTTTGATAATTTTTATAGAAGGAAGATTTTTGGCAAAAAATTCCTCTGTAAAATATATATTCTTTTGTAAATAGACTAATAGTTCCTCAAGCCAAATTATCCCCTCTTGACTATAACAACTCTCAATAATTGTATTTGAAAAGGAATTCAAAGAAATAATATGATGTTTGATAGCATTTATTTTGAATTGCTCCATTATCTCTTTATCAAGTGAAAAAGCATATGATGTATTAAATCCTGCCACATTAAAAGTTTTACTTGGGGCACTTAAAATAAGCGAAGATGGATTGATAGTGGCAAATGAAGTAAACTTTGAAAAGACCAAATCACTATGAATCTCATCAGATACTACTAAAATATTATGTTTTCTACAAATCTCATTTAATTTTCTAAGCTCCTCTTCACTCCAAATTCTTCCGACTGGATTGTGCGGGGAACAAAGAAGTAAGATTTTTGTTTTGGGTGTAATTTTGGAATTAAAACCATCAAAATCTATCTCATATTTTCCCTTTTTTAAAACAAGATTACTTTCGACTAAGATTCTATTGCTCTCTTTAATCACATTCGAAAATGGGAAATAAACAGGTGGAAAAACTACCACCTCATCACCAATCTCACTAAACGACTCAATCGCTACTCCAAGTGATGGAACAACCCCAGAACAAATGAGAATATCCTCTTTTTTGAGTTTTAAATCGTGTCTTTTTTGCCAATTAATGATAGCTTCAAAAGCTTTTTCTGAGGGATTCTCATAACCAAATATTTGTTGTTTTAATTTTTTTTCAATAGCTCTTTGAACAAAATTTGGAGTTGCGAAATCCATATCGGCAACCCATAAAGGTTTCGCATCTGTAACCCCAAAATAGCTTTGAAGTCCATCATACTTAACAGAATTTGTTCCTAACCTATTGATATGTTTATCAAAATTGATAGATTTTTGTTTCATTATTTTTCCCAAATAGTAAAAAACTCTGTTTCATCGATAAGCTTTAAAGAAAATACTAAACTCTCTTTAAATTGCTCTTTTTGGACAAAGTTTTTAAAAGCAACTACAACTCTTCCACCGCTATTTAATCTCTTTGGTAAATCTTCTAGTAGATGTTTTATATTGTAAATCTCTTCAAAATTATTTGTTAGTAGTATAAAATCATATCCACTAAAATGTGACTTTAAATTACAACTATCCCCTTGCCAAAATGCGATATTTTTATGATGCTGTAACTCCAAATTTTTTTGTGCTATCAAAATATTTCTTGCTGTAAAATCTATTCCAATGATATTCTCAAAATAACTTGCAAGTTCAAATAGACTTTTTCCATAATCACATCCAAGATTGAGTGCACTTTTGAAATCATCTTTGATATATTTTTTAGCGATATGTGCGACTCTATCAAAAAACTCCACTTCCCTAAAATTTATCTCCTCTTTGACAACTTCAATATCCTCTTTGTGGTCACTTGAAACTTCCACATATCTAAATCCAGCATGTTGAAAAAAGTGTCTTCTAAAAGCATATCGTGAGCTTAAAAGTGCTTCATTTCCTGTACTTATAAATGAACAACCCTTGATAATATTATGCCTTCTATTGAAAGTTGGAACTGAAAAATCATCATACACAGGATGAATCTCAAATCCAGTAAACCCATCAATCGTTGTGATTGTCCATTGCCAAACATTCCCAATCACATCATAAAAATCCCCATGTTTAAATTCATTTACAGGGCAAGGGGAACAGTAATGTTCCAAATTGATATTTGCAGGAGCAAGTTCTCCCCACTGTGGTTCATCCAAAAGTCCACTCACTTCATGAAGTCTGTACCACATTGCTTCACTTGGCAGGGTTATCTTTTTTCCTATTTTGGATGATTTCCATTTGCAAAATGCCAAAGCTTCAAGATAGTTCACCTCAACTGGCCAATTAAGTGGAAGTGGGATAATAGTTTGCAGTGTTCTGAAATAGTAACTATCTTTTTTTAAAATCCAAAAAGTGGGATGAAGCACTTTTATATAATTTCTCCATCTAAGCCCCTCATTATCCCAAAAAGAATCATTTTGGTATCCACCATCCTCTATAAATTCTAAAAATTCCCCATTGGATGTGAGATATTTTGAAGCATTGAAATCATCAACTACAAAAGTAGCCTCTCCATATTCATTATCCCAGCCATAAAAATCATCATCCTTACTTTTTCCAAGTGTTATTTTTCCGCCAGAGACCTTTAAAAGTTCGTTTTCTAAAGTTTTGCCATAATTTTGTGATTCATTAAAAAATAGATTTTGTTTGATAAACTTTATCTCAAGTTGTCTATGAAGTACCGAAGATGTTTCAAGATGGATTCTTTCGTGTTCTATCCCCATCATCACTATCCACATAGGACTTTCCCAAGTTATCGGAAGTGAAAATGAAACTTTCTCTATAAAATCTAAAACAACCTCTTTTACCATTAACCGATAGCTTCTCACATCCTCCACTTTTGGCCAAAAGTAGTTTGATTGATTGAGGTCATCCCAACTCATCTCATCCACCCCAATAGCAAAAACAGACTCAAAATGGGGATTGATTCTCTCTTGTAAAAATCCACCAAGAATCAATTTATTAATATAAAAAGTGGCCGTATGTCCAAAATAAAAAATAAGTGGGTGTCGTAATTTTTCAGGTTGTTCGTAAAAAACTTTATCATCTGTAAAAATAGTAAAAAGCTCTTCAAAAAGAGTATAAGTTTTTAAAAAATACCCTTTGATTTCAGCTCTTTTAGCTTTCACATCATCTCCTCTAAGAGAGATATTTCTAGTGATAAACTCTTTTTTGTCTAACATTTTGTTATTTGTTTTTTAAAACTTCCACAATATTTTCTAATGGAATATCCTCTTTCTCACCAGTTCTTCTACAGACAAGTTCCACTAAACCTTCACTCAATTTTTTCCCAATAACAACCGCATAAGGGAATCCAATAAGTTCAAAATCACTCATTTTAAATCCAAATCGCTCTTTTACCCTATCGTCCATAATCACTTCAACCCCAGCTGATCTCAAATCTTCATAGATTCTAGTTCCAGCTGCCATCTCATCTTCATTTTTCCCATTTGAGATAATGATATCTACAAAAAATGGTGTTGTTTCTTTTGTCCATACACACCCTCTGTCATCGTGACTTTGCTCAATTACAGCTGCTACGAGTCTACTTACTCCGATTCCATAAGTTCCCATCTCAAATGATTTACTTTTTCCATTATTATCTAAAAAGTTTGCCCCTAGTGCTTTTGAATACTTATCTCCAAGTTGGAAAATATGCCCAACCTCTATCCCTTTTGTGTAGCTTAGTTTTCCACCACAACACTCACAAATATCACCCTCCGAGACGGCCACTAAATCAAAATAAACATCTTCACTCAAACAACAAACATCAACACCAGCTAGATGATAATGTTCCTCATTTGCTCCGCAAACCATATCATTTTCATCTCTCAGTTCGCTATCTATTTTGAAAATCACATTTGCAGGTAAATCTTTAATTCCAACATAACCAGCCACAAGTCCAGCTGAGTTTATCTCCTCTTCGCTAATATCCGCTAATTCCAAAGCATTTATACTATTGCAAGCTTTTGTCTCCTCAAGCTCATCGTCCCCTCGTACAAAAAATACAGCTACTTTTTCACACTCTTCATAGACTGCTTTTTTGATAACTGCTTTGATTGTTTGAGATCTATTTATCTCCAAAAAGTTTGAAACTTCCTCTATCGTTTTTGTATTTGGTGTGTGGATTTTTCCACTTGTGAGGCTTTTTTTCTCTTCTATTTGTCGTGGCACTCTTTTTGCCGCTTCAATATTTGCTCCATAGTTACAGCTATCGCATACAACAATCGTATCCTCTCCACTATTTGCTAGTACATGAAACTCTTTACTTCCTGTCCCACCAATCGCTCCACTATCAGCATCTACGATTCTAAAATCAAGCCCAAGTCTTGCAAAGATTTTTTTGTAAGTCTCTTCCATAAGATGAAATTCTCTTTTCATATCTTCACTATTAGCATGAAAAGAGTAACCATCTTTCATCAAAAACTCTCTCCCCCTCATAAGACCGAATCGTGGTCGTGCTTCATCTCTAAATTTTGTATTTATTTGGTATAAGTTAATTGGTAAATCTTTGTAGCTTGTCACTCTATTTTTGACCAATTCTACCATCGCCTCTTCATTTGTAGGGCTTAAGACAAAACCATTGTTTTTTCTATCTTTGATTCTAAGCATTTCAAGTCCCATTTTAGAAGCTCGTCCACTATTTTCCCAAAATTCAATTGGAGTTACAAATGAAAGTTGCACCTCCTGAGCTCCACTATTATCAAGCTCCTCCTTTACTACATTTCGTATCTTATCAAGGACAATTTTCCCTAACGGCAAATAATTATAAAGTCCACTTCCACTTGTATTAATAAAACCTGCTCGAAGTAAAAATTGATGCGATGGTAAAGTCGCATCGTTTGGAGTTTCTTTTGTTGTTGGTATAAAAAGTTTTGAGAATTTCATTTTAATTTATTTCCTTATAATTATTTGTTGTTTCATCATCTACCGCTATCCCGAAAAGATTTTTTGTAGTAGTTAAAATTTCATCGCCCTCTAGCGAAGAAGAAACAAGTTTAAGTTGTATTGTTGGTGTATGCAGAAACTCTGCCATTATCGACTTGCAAAGCTTTTCAATATTTGTAGTATCTTCACTACTGATAAATCTTTTTTTAACTGCATTTTGTATTTTCTTCTCTATTATCTCATCGCTTTTAAGTCTAATATTTTTGATAAGTGGTTCCACAGAAAGTGTTTTAAGCCAAACATAAAATTCTTCTGTCATCGCTCCCACGATGCTAAAAGCTTCTTTTGCTTGACTTGCTCGAAGTTCTAAAGTTTCATCAACAATACACTGCAAATCATCGACGCTATAAATATTCACACCAGCTATCTGCATCTCTTCAATATCTCTAGGAAGTGCAATATCAAACCAATTTCGCTCTTTCTCAAATGGTTTTACTATCTCTTTTTTAATGATTGGATAGGGCGCTGACGTAGCTGTAACCAAAAGCTCCATAGAATTTAAAAGATCTTCTAATGCTTCATAAGGTTGAACATCTATTTGTGATGGTTTATAGTTTGCACCATTGCCATCCATAATTATATTATGTGCTAAAACTCTTGCTTTTTTGATGTTTCTGCTACAAATCACAACATCAAATCCATTTTTTAAAAGATGCCTACAAGAAAGTTCACTCATCTCACCAGCACCAATCACAAGAGCTTTAATGCCAGAGGAGTTTTTATATAATTGTTTTGCTTTTGCTACTGCTGTTGAAGCAACTGAAACTGAACCCGTTCCAAGGTGGGTAATATTTCGTACACGAGCCGCACATTTGAAAGCAAAATTCATAACTCGTGAGAGTTTTTGTGAAGCAAAATTTTTATCAAGTGCAAATTTAAAAGCATCCTTAAGTTGCCCTGCTATTTGTGTTTCTCCAACGACAAGACTATCAAGGGAAGAAGCTACCGTAAAAAGATGATAGATAGCAGCTTTATTTTCATAAATATCCACTCTCTCTTTTAAATCCCCATACTCCAACTCACTTCGATTTGAAAAAAGTTTTAAGATTTCACCTGATGCATTTGTGCAGCATTGAACACTTGCAATAAGTTCAATTCGATTACAAGTTGAGATAAGCATCGCCTCATTAATATACTTATTCGCCAAAACTTGTTTTAAAAAAGCCTCTTTTTCTAATTCATTTCCAAAAGATAGTTTCTCTCTTGTATTAATATCTGTATTTTTATGAGTAAAACTAACTATTAAATATTCCATAAATCTCAATCCAATGTTTTAATAAGAGAATTATTATACAACTTTCTTACTTTTGATATTATTTGGAGACAAGTGCTAACAATAGAATAAAAAATATTATAAAAATAAATTTGTATTTTATATCAGATAATCTTTCTAAAAACTGCAACTTTAAATCTATCTCCCATTCCAACTGGCTCAAGGAGAGTTTTTACTTTATTTGCTTCTCGAAGATAAGTTTTTTCATCTGCATTTTTATAAAATATCTCTAGTAAATCAATGATTCCAAATCGCACAAGCCCTTTTAGTTGTGTCTCATAGATAATATTTTCTACCCCAGCATCTTTAAAACATTCAATCAAAAATGAAAAATTGACATCAAAAGTGATATCCGATTTTTTATAGAGCTCGTTTAAATCAAGATTTTCTTCAAAAAGGGGGAAAACCTTATGTTTACTATAAATTCTACAAGAAAAATCATTTCGTGGGAAATGATCACCGTAATCAAAAGTAATAAATTCAAACTTCTTAATTTGTTGTGCTAAGGTTTGAGCAAATGGTATGAACGAAAGAGGAAGCTCCCCTTTAGTAATTGTGTGTTTTTGACAAAGTTTTTGTATCTCTTCATCTTCGCATTTTTGAAAAGTTATCGTATGGTTTTCAACAAATCCTTGTTCTAAAACACATTCATTAGTAAAAATCAGCTCACAAGGGAAAGCATCAAAAATTTCATTAGCTACAATAATTGCACTTTCTAAGTTAACCTCATCGAGAGATTTATAATGTTGAAATTTGATATGGTTTCCAAAAGATTGTTCAAGATACTCTTTTTGTTTCCCCCTTAAATTTTCATACCGCTCAACTATTACAAAAGTCAGTGTTTGAAGCAGCTCTGGTTTTAGAGTATAGATAAACTGTATAATATCCGCCATCAAATAACCATGGTGTGCCCCAATCTCTACAATAGTAGTGTTTGTTGGGACAAATCCACTTTCAATTGTTTCAATTATCCTTTTTGCGATGCTTCCACCAAAAAGCTGGCTAGCACTTACTGCTGTAAAAAAATCACCCTCTTTCCCTATCGTTTTGTAGCTAGAATAATATCCATCATCTCCATACAACCACTCATCAAAATACTCACTAAATGGTTGCATTCTCTATTTTTCCATAAATTTCTAGGAGTTCTAATTGCTTATCTATCTCAAAAATTTTCATATTCAAAAGTTCACTATCTCTTGAATTTTGTATCACTTGAACATCATCTCTAGTTTTAATCCCAACACTTGCCAACTCTATATTTTGGGCTAGAAGATCATTATAGACAACAATATTTTCTTTTGTAAGGGTAAGCTTAGAGTCAAGCATAGTAATTTTTAACTCTTGTGTTTTAAAGAAATTAGCCTCTTTCGTTTTTAAAATTTCTAAATCTTGTTTTGATTTAAGATAATCAACTTTAGCTGAACCTGTTTTTGCATAATAGTTATAATCAAGTGGAATAACAACTTTTACACCATAAACAGAACCAGTCGTATCTTTTGGGTGTGCACTAGATATACTTGTATGGTCATAAGTATAAGAACCATTTGCTACGATTGATGGACGATAATTTGATATCGTTGTTTCTTCAAGATTTTTTTTGCTTTCTATATCAATTTGTGTTTTTAAAATTTCAAGATGTTTTTCTTTAAAATCTTTACTATTAACTTTTGTTAAAACTGGCAACTCCACTTTGTACGGATCAAAAGTTGAAATATTTTTAAAACTATTAATAAGATTTATCTTAGTAAAGTCGAGCTCAAGAAGAGTAGCATCAATACTATTTTTTGTTAAAATAGCATTATTTAAAAAAGATATATCAAGCAATCCATTTGTCACACTCTCTTTTTTGATTCGTAAATCTATCTTTGCATTTTCTAAAGCCAGTTTTGTTTTTGCCATTTGCAGATCTGTTTTTTTGATAGTGTAAGCAAGATTATATGCAGATTTTATAAGAACTTTTTTTTGCATCTCAATAGATATAGTGCTTGAAGATTTGATATTTTCAGCATATTTCATCGTACTTTCTATCCCACCACTTTTAAAAATTGGTTGGCTTATAGATATTGTTGAAGTTAAACTATCCCCCGGCTCAGAACCATTTTGATAAGAACCTGTATATGTTATAGGATTTAACCATTGGTATTTTGTAGCTTCACTATCTTGGACAGCTTTTTCTTTTTGAAGCTCCAAAGAGCTTCTTTGAGCATCTGATAAAATCTCAGACGCAAACAATGTTGTCCCTAGTAATAAAAAGGCACTTGCATATTTAGATATTTTTAATTGCATTTTCTAACCTTTCAAATCCTAGATTTATCTCTTTTTTTGTAATAGTAAGTGGTGGTAAAAATCGCAAAGTGCTTCTTCCACTTTTAAGCACCAACACACCCTCTTTGAATCCATTAGCGACGATTTTTCCTAAAGTCTCATCATCAACGATTTTAATCCCTCTCATTAGCCCGATGCCTGTTGTAAATTCCATTTTATCTTTGTATTTTTTAGCAAGAGATTTTAGTTTTTTATCAAAATAAACTATCGTTTTATCTAAATTTCCGTCTTTTTTAGTTTTTTCTAAAATATCCAAAACGGTAAGTGCTGCCCTTGTTACAAGATAATTTCCGCCAAAAGTACTCCCATGATCTCCAGCTGTTAAAAGTTCTTTATGTTTTGTAAGAATTGCCCCTATTGGAACTCCACCACCTAAGCCTTTTGCTAAAGTAACAATATCTGGCTCGATGTTGTACAGTTTTGAAGTTAAGAACTCCCCGCTTCTAAATACACCTGTTTGCACCTCATCAACAATAAGTAAAATGTCTTTTTCTTGAAGATATTTAGCTAATTCTTCTATCTCCTCTTTTTTAAATGGACTCACTCCACCCTCACCTTGGATAAGTTCAAGCATAACAGCAACAGTTTCATTATCGATAGTTTCATAGATATCTTTGATAGTTGGGACAAAAATAAATCCATCAGGATATGGTGCAAAAAAATCACTATGAAATTTTGCTTGTCCAGTTGCTTTTACTGTTGATATTGTTCTTCCATGAAAAGAGTGTTCGAGGGTGATAATTTTGTATCTTTTTGTTTCACCTTTGCTTCTTCCATATTTTCTAGCTATCTTAATAGCCCCCTCATTTGCTTCAGCTCCACTATTTGAAAAAAATACCCCAACATCATATCCAGTAAGCTCGTTTATTTTTTGAGCCAAAAGTGCTTGAGGTTCTATCACAAAAAGGTTAGAGATATGGGTAATATTTTTTACTTGCTTATAGATTGCATCTGCAACTTTTTTATTTCCATGACCCACAGCAACGACACCAATACCACTTGTGAAATCTATATAATCTTTTTTATTCTCATCGAAGAGAGTTCCATTTTTCCCTTTTGTAAAGTTAACATAATTTCTAGCATAAGTTTGTAGCACATAATTTTTATCAATATTTTCTAAATTCATAGGAGTTTTATCCTTCACGGTAGTTTTTTAAAATAGGTTGGATTATATCCATATTTTTATAAGAATTGAGTATAATTTTTTATGAAAAAAGTTACATTAAATGATATAAAAGAGTTATTAGAAAGTCGTATTTCAAAAGATGAAATAACATCTTTAAAAAATTTACCATCACCTATTCACTTTAAAGATATAGAAAAAGCGACAAAAAGAATTTGCCAAGCAATCAAGGAAGACGAGACTATCAATATTGTTGGAGATTATGATGCAGATGGTGTGATTTCAACTGCTATTATGGTTGAATTTTTTACAAAAGCTATTGGTATAGAGGTAAACTACATTATCCCAAATCGATTTACTCACGGATATGGTATAAGTGCGAAAATATTAGATGAGATCTATGAAGGGATTATCATCACGGTTGACAACGGAATCAGTGCTGTTGAGGCTGCGGAAATTTGCAAACAAAGAGAACTTGATCTTATTATCACAGATCATCACACCGTAGGAGACACTATCCCAGATGCTTATGCGATAGTCAATCCAAAACAAAATGATTGTGAATTTCCATTTAGTGATATTTGTGGTGCAAATGTAGCTTGGTATCTATGTGCAAGTATCAAAAAAGAGCTGAATTTACAATTCAATCTTATGGAGTTTTTTGATCTGCTTACAATTGCTATTGTTGCTGATGTGATGCCTATGAAATCACTCAATAAAACTATAGTAAAAAGGGGTTTGCAAGAGTTATCAAATTCTAAAAGACCAGCATTTATTGCAATAAAAGAAAAATTTGGACTTAAAAATATTAATGAAGAGGATATTGGATTTAAGATAGCTCCGCTTATAAATTGTGCGGGACGGATGGAAGATGCAACTATTGCTTTAGAATTTTTACTTTCTTTTGATGAATATGAGGCAAATGAGCAGTTAGCGTATCTTATAGAACTCAATGAAAATAGAAAAAAAGAGCAACTTGCTATTTTTGAAGAAGCAAAAACCAAAGTGGATGCTAGTGCTAATGTAGTTGTTGTCTGCGGAGATGATTGGAATGAAGGCATTATAGGTATCGTTGCAGCTAAATTATGCGAAAAATACAAAAAACCTAGTTTTGTTTTTAGACGAAATGGACTTTCTATAAAAGGAAGTGGAAGAGGCAATGGCGAAATAAATCTTTATTCCCTTTTAAATAAAGTTTCACATCTACTTACTGGTTTTGGTGGACATAAAGGAGCTGCTGGACTTTCACTTAAAATGGCAAACTTTGAAAAGTTTCAAGAAGCAATAAATCAAGCCTATCATAGTATTCCAAAAGAGTATAATTTTATAGAGAATAATTTTTTATGTGATATAGACTTTAGCCTGATTGGTCATGAACTTTTTGAGCTCATCAATAGTTTTAGACCTTTTGGGCTTGAAAATACTTTGCCAATTTTTAAATTTTCAAATCTAAAAGTACAAGAAATTAAAATTATCGGTAAAAATAAAGAGTACAAGAAACTCATTTTATCTGATCAAAACAGCACCATTGAAGTACTTGTTTTTGTAGATATTAATGAGATTTACGAAGGTGATACAATCAATATTTTAGCAACTATTGATAAAAATGAATTCCGTAGCGAAATCACCTATAATTTACTTTTAAAAGAGATTGTATAATTTCGCAAATAAAAAAAGCCCGTCGTTAAAACGACGGGCTTTATATAAATTATATTTATTAATTGACTACAGTTTTGATTCGTATCTTCTCAACATATAAAGTTTTTTCATTTGTTTTTTTCTAGCATTGATTTTTTCTTTCTTTTTCTTTTCAGGATTAGATTCGAAATATCTTCTTGCTCTTGTTTCTGTAACGATTAAACTTCTATCACATTGTTTTTTAAATCTTCTATATGCTTCTTCAAAAGATTCTGTTTCTTTTACTTTAACACCAGGCACTGTACATCACCCACTTTCTTTTTAAATTAAGGTGGAATTTTAGTTAATTTAGCCTTAATATTCTCTTTTGTACAATCAAAAAAAAATTTACAAGGAAAATACTATGGATTTAACACACTTAGACGAACACGATCATCCTAAGATGGTAGATGTTTCAGTAAAAGAAAACACTACAAGAATAGCTATTGCAAGTGGTATCATTACTATGTCACAAGAGGCTTTTAGTAATGTAGCCAATAACCAAAATAAAAAAGGTCCTGTACTTCAAACTGCCATTATTGCAGCTATTATGGGGACAAAAAAAACACCTGAACTTATCCCTATGTGTCATCCTCTACTTCTTAGTGGAATAAATTGTGATGTTGAACAACTTGATGCAACTTGTAGTTTTAAACTTACCGTTACCACAAAATTAAGTGGACAAACTGGTGTTGAGATGGAAGCACTTACGGGGGTTAGTATTGGACTATTGACAATTTATGACATGGTAAAGGCTATCGACAAAGGGATGATAATTAGTGATATACAACTTATCCACAAAAGTGGTGGAAAAAGTGGGGAATATAATAGATGATAGATTTAAATAATCATAAATTAGAATTAATTTATCCATGTGAGTGGTGTTATAAAATAGTGATTCATGATGAGCATGATGGTCATCATATAGCAAAAGAAATTTTTCAAGAAAGACCACATAAAGTTATTCATTCAAAAGTAAGTAGTAAAGGAAAATACAAAAGCTTTAATATTGAGCTTTTAGTTCATAACGATGATGATAGAACACATTATCATAAAATTTTACATGAGCATAAAGATGTGAAGATGGTACTCTAATGGAAAAGATTCTTTATCAAAATAAATTGTTAAGGGTTGAGATTGAACCATTCGAGATCCCTTGGTTGAAAATTTTCACAATTGAACCATATAAAGAATTTAGTCAATGTGATTATCCATTAAAATTAGAAATTTTAAAATTATTGGATTTTATTGAAAAAGAGATGATTGCTTATTTTAATCCAGATAAAATAAATATTGCTTCGTTTGGTAATTATCTCCCTCAAGTTCATTTTCATATCCAAGCACGATTTAAAAACGATAGTTTTTTTCCAGAACCAACTTGGGGAAAAATTATGAGGCAAAGTGACCTAAAACTCAATCTTGAAGAGTTCTATACTCAATTAAAATTCAAACTTGAAAGAGAAATATTTTAGCTCAATTAAAAAATATCAAAATCTATTTAGTAATCAGAATGCAACAAAATACCCATATACTACGGCACAAAATTTACTATTAGGGGATGAAAATGAAGTATATTAGTTTAGTTACTGCTGGGTTATTAACTATTGGTGCAACTTATTTAAGTGCAAACAAAATTGAATTTATAGGGATGGATGCTCCAAAAACTATAGATGAGATGACACAAGCATATTCGAATGCAAAAGTTAGAGTTCATTCTAGTGATAAAAAATTCAAAGAATATCCACTTTCGTACAATAAACTTTTTGGTGTAAAAGACCAAGTAGGAACAAATAAATTTCCAGCTGGAACATCATATGATTACAAAGGTAATCCAATTTTAGATCCATATGGAAAAGTTGTGATAGCTGAAACTCCAGATGCAAACTCTCTCCTTAAAGTTGATAATAAACTTTTCTTAGTTACTCATTATGAATATGATTGGATTTTAAGTAATGGAGCAGATATTGAAAAAGTAGATAATTGGTACAGTAGAATGCCTATGTCTATGACTTTGACTTCAATTAATCAAAAAAAAGATGGAAAACTTGTAGCAAAAGATCAAAAACCAATCAATTTTTCAAATGTTGATGGTCTATGGATCCCATGTTTTGGTTCACAAACTCCGTGGAATACACACTTAGGTGGAGAGGAAGATTATGATTTGTATTTTACAGCAGCTAGTGGTGATAAAAACTTCAAAAAAGCACAAAAAGGGCTAAAAGCACTTGATGAGAAATATTTTTTGAATGAAAAAAAATCAAATCCTTATCATTATGGTTTTATGGTCGAAGTGAAAGTAAAAGGTGATAGCAGTTATGATGTTGCTAAACACTATGCTATGGGTAGAGGAACTTGGGAAATGGCAAAAATTATGCCAGATAAAAGAACTGCATACTTTGGTGATGATGGGGCAAATGTAGGACTTTTTATGTTTGTAGCTGACAAAGAGAAGAATTTGGATAGTGGAACATTGTATGCTGCTAAATGGAACCAAACTTCACCTAATGGAGACAAAAATGGAGGTACAGCAAATTTAACTTGGTATAAACTTGGTAATAGCGATAGCAAAACAATCAAAAAATATGCTGATACTTTAAAATTTAGTGATATTTTTGACTCAGTTAGCAAAAAAGAGTATAACCCAGAACTACACAAAGATTATAAGCCAGTTATCGCTGGTCACTCTGAAATTGAATACCTAAAACTTAAAAGTGGTATGGAAACAGCAGCTGCATTTTTAGAAACTAGAAGATATGCAGCTTATGTTGGCGCTACAACAGAATGGAATAAAATGGAAGGTGTTGCTTCTAATACAAAAGACAAAAAGCTTTATATCGCAATGTCATATATAGATAAAGGGATGAGAGAAAATAGTGAGTTTAAAACTGACGATATCAAAATAGCAAAAAATAACTGTGGTGGTACATACGAGCTTAATATGAAATCAAATCAAATGACAGTAGGTGGGGAAAAAATCAATAGTGATTTTGTAGCAGTTGATATGTCAATACCATCTATCCTTTTAGGTGAAGAGATAGCACCAGATGCTGTTGGTAATACTTGCCATGTAGATAAAATTGCAAATACAGATAATGTATTTTTCTCAGACAAAATGAGAACACTATTCATAGGTGAAGATAGTGGAACACATGTAAATAACTTTGTATGGGCATACAATGTTGATACAAAAAAACTCTCAAGAATTTTATCTATGCCAGCTGGAGCTGAATCTACAGGGCTTCAAGTGGTAGATGATATAAATGGGCATGCATACATCATGAGCAATGCTCAACATGTTGGTGATTATACAAAAAATACAAAAGATGAATTAAAAAAAGAATTTGATAAAAAACTAGATAAATTCGACGCACCAATTGGATATATCCATGGTATTCCAGCTATTAAATAACGACAAGGCGACTCCTCGCCTTTTGTTGTCCATTTTTATTTTATCAACATCACTTTTGGGTAGCCAAAAATTTGATGATGGAACATATATGAGCAGGACTATGTTCAAAAATCCATATGCAAATATTCCAGCACAATGCTATATTGAAACATCATTTGGAACTCAAAATGCTTGTTTGTTTTGTCATAGCAATGGTTTGGCAAACATAACTCTTGGAAATAACAATCCACAAGCAGGAGCCTCTTTGGTGACTGGTAATCTACAACTTGACTATGCTTTTGGTCCAGTAAATGATTTTACTGTTTCTCCAAATATCAACCCTTGGGAAAATACACTTTATCCACATAAATTAAACGAAAAATTGAAAAAATTGAAAATTGATAGTTCAAAATGGGATATGGATAAGTATGTCAAAGAAAATAATTGGCAAGTTGCTTTTGATAAAATAGGAACAAAAGGATTTAAATTTTTTCCAGACTTAAATCCATCGTTTTTACCAGCAAGAAGTGATGGTTTTGTGTATGATAAATCAGGCAATAATACACTTTGGAGAAGTATAAATTTCTTTCCATATGGTATATTTATCCCATTAACTGGCTCTGTTTCTGGAATTTATATAAGATTGCCAAAAATATTTGCTCAAAACAATAGCGGACAAATAGATATTGAAGTCTATAAACAAAATCTGCAACTTTTAGAAGATGCTATAAAAGATAATTTAACTCAAAATTCACCAAAACATTATTTTGGAAAGGCTTCAAATATTGATGTTAAAAGAGGAAGCTATCCTATAAATACTCAGTTTGCCCATCCACTACATTATGTTGATATGGACAAAAACGGGACAAGAGCAACTAGAGTAAAAGAGATACGATACTCATATAAATACCGAGACTTTACAAGCGGTGAACTTGCCATGAAAGAAGAAGATGGCAAAATTTATCTCAATCAATCTGAAGGATGGATCGATAATGGAGCTGGATGGTATTTAGCTGGATTTATTGAAGATAAAAAAGGAGATTTAAGAGCTCAAAATGGTGAAGAATTGATGCAGTGTGTTGGTTGTCATAGCGATAGATATGGATTTGAGCCATCATTTTTTACATCTGGCACATCAAACACAATAGACAACACTTGGGCATTTCCTAGAAAATTAACTGGTCAAATTGGCTGGGGAGAGATGGATTATTTAAGACATCAAGTTGATAAAGATGGCAAATCACACTCAAAAGTTAATGAAAAAATAAACAAACATGCAAAAATTGGTGAGTTTAGATTGTTTTTGGACTATGTAGTTGGTGCTAATTTATACGGTTTGATGGATAAACACATTGAGACTTTTTTGACAAATGAAATCAAAAAAGAGAATGGATACAGCAATAGTTGGGTTCAAGTTGATCTGACTTCACCAAAAACTCTTAAATTATCCCAACAAAAAAGACAAAAATTACTTAGGGAATTTACAGCCAAAGGTAGATATCTAAACGATGATGGGACAATAAAATCTGTATTTTTATATCCAACCAAGCAAAGTGCCCTAAACGGTGCCAAAAATTATCGAAAAGTTGTAGCGACACAAAGCTATACTCTCGGCAAAGATGTTTTTGACAAGACCCCTTTTACATACTTATATTATAGAGATAAAGCGACAAGCTTCAAAGCTGCCAATGGCAAAAAATATAAGGTAGGTGATGTAATAAAAAGCAGACAATATATCAAAGATGAGACAATTTTAAAAGGTGTAGGCGATACAAAAACGCTGATTGATGAAAAATTAGAGTTTAAGGATGGCGGTACTTATTTTGAAAATTA
>DYPS01000191.1 GCA_020719775.1 Desulfosporosinus sp.
TTGTTGTATTGGTGGATTATAAAGATCTGAAAAAGCAAGTGATTTTGATCGTTCTGCAGTAGATAAGTTTGCAGATTCATTATTTATTTGTTCATTACCTTTGCGCTCGTAAATCTTACCGCTTTCTACCTCGTGTGCTAAGCCTGCGATTGATTGATTACCAAATGAAAGTAATTGCTGAAAGAAGTCCATAACTCGTTGAATAATTTTACCGAATGGAGTATTTCGATATGCTTCTCGATTGACCATGATTTGAGCAAACATATTTGCACGATTCTCAATCATTCGCTGAACTGGATCTTCATGAGTGCTAAGAGCAAATTCTAACTTACCTGCTTTGCGAAGTTTATTAAATTCACGATTTAATACTGAATCATCTGCTGAAGTAATTATTCCAAGGTTATCAAGAACATGCTTATTTTCATGCCATAAAGTTTTATTATCAGCAAAGTTTGCATCAAGAAGAATTTCATTTTTTATAGTAATGCCAAGAATCTTTCCATTTTTTGACATCTGACCAGTTTCAATAGCTAACTTGACAAAACCTTGCCCAGCATTTTGAATGCTATTGATTGTCAATCCTTTGCCATTCTTAAATCTGACTGAAATAGTTCCATCAGCTGCTTGACTGATTTCTTGATTTGGAAAAGCTTTTTTGATGTCTTCAAGGCTGACTTTGCCTAAACTTTCCTGATTTTCAGTAGATTGAAATTGTGGCTGTCCTTCAACAGTATGAATATCTTTTGAATCAAAAACATTGATTTCAAAAGCAGTAGACATAGATTTTCCATCAATAACTGCATCATAACCAGCAGCTTTAAATGCTTCAGTTGCTTTAACACCATCTTCCTTATTTAAAATACTTGTTTTACCTATAGCATTTTGAAGTATTTGATTATATTTAAGAGAATTTTTATATAATGGATTTTTAAAACTAAATCTTGCTTGAACAATACGCACAGATTTACCAGTAGTATTTTCTGCCGCAGTAGCATATCCTTCAGCATAATCTTTTTTTACAGTAAAATAATGTCCTGCGCCTGACCATCCATGCTCAAAAGATTGTATTTTATTATTATCAAAAGAATCAAAAGGTTCTCCAGAAGTACCATGAAAACCAATTAATTCTTGTCCTAATTCATCTTTAGTATACTCTTCAGTTGTTTGAAAGTTTACATTTCGTTCATTAAGCTGATCGCCAGTTGATATTCCGCTGTCTCCAATGGATTGTTCTCCTCCATTGCGAGTGTCAAACCATTCTCCATCTCTATTCTCAGGGCCTCTTTCGGATCCATTTGGATCTCTTCTGGAAGCAAGGGCATCTGATTCGTCAGTACTGTTAAGCGGTTTTGCA
>DYPS01000192.1 GCA_020719775.1 Desulfosporosinus sp.
GAAACGTAGTAAGCATTGTCTTTTCCTTCAAAAAAGCAAAACAAATGCTCAGGATTTTTTCTTGTAGCATTGGCGAATTCAGTAAATGCGACTTGAGGTTTGGTCCTACTCTGTCTTAGTTCTTCTGCATATGTCATTATTTCACATTTACTTTTGAAGGTTTAACGTATTCATTCATTCCAATAGCAAATGAATCTAATTTATTATCAAAAATGAAAGGTGAATGTGTAACTGCTAAGAGAAAATCACATTTATTGGAATTTAAGATGTCTGGTAAAAGCTGTTTCTGCCACATCATACTCAAAGAAAGTTCAGGCTCATCAAACAAAATCAAAAATCTTTTATCGATTTCAGATAAGTAAACATTTGATAGCATTGAAACAATCTGCTTTTCACCTGACGACAAGTGTTTAAGTTCAATTTTATCATTAGTCCTTGTAGATTTAATGTAGATTTTAATCGAACTTTCGTCATAAAATACGCTCTTATTAATTAGGTATTTATTACATGCATCTCTAAAAATTTTAACAGAGTTGTCCAATTCCTTTTGCTTCTCATATATATCTATTAATTTTTGAAGCAAGTAAGCGGATAATGGGTTTTTTAATTGCTTATTTGCAACAATATTTTTAACTGCTTCTTTTTGATTATCAGGAAGTAAGTTGCCAACCCTTGACAATATTATTTCAATATCACCTTCATTGATTTTATCCAAAATATTTTCTGATGGAGCGGTATCGTCAATAACAACATTCAAAATATCCTTAGTAAACTGTGCGAGTCCTTCTTTTAATAATTTGTCAATAGTATTTTCAATGTAGTTAAATCTTTTTTTCACATCACCCATTCCAAATTGAATGAGATTATTGTCTTGATCAATTCTTAATTCATCTTCGTCATAGCCTAAATTATATAAATCTTCTTCAACCCTTCTGTAAGTTGGGAAATACAAAATATCTAAACCTTTAAGCTCGTTTGAAATATCCTTTTTACACTTATCGAAATGAACATTAGATTGTTTATCTTCATTCATTTCTATTTCTTCAAATACTCTAAAAACATGATGTAATGGAATTTTCCTGCTAATTCGAGTATTTGACATTAAGTAGTTATCTTCTAATCTATGCCAATTTTTCCTATCCTTTAGAAATTTGTTACGTAGCATTTCAAACTTAGAGTATCCAATCTCACTTATTAATTCCTTTACGATTGGATGCTTATAAACTTTATCTACTAACTCATCAACTTGCTTTTTGGAAATTTCAATTTTCTTGTTATTTGAAAATGTTATCGTAAGATTCTTGAAATTATATTCACTTAGCCTGAAAAAATTCTTAGTTAATGTGAAATA
>DYPS01000105.1 GCA_020719775.1 Desulfosporosinus sp.
CAACCCCAACCCCAACCCCAACCCCAACCCCAACCCCAACCCCTTTCAACTGTTCAAATTTAAATCAATCAAAAATTATCACTTATTTGCTATTTAGTTAATATTTTATATTTACATAATCTTATTGGCAAAATCATTAATTTAATTTTACCCTTTTAATGATTCAAATAATAACTTTCTTTCCAAAGTTAGAATTGAATCATATTAATAATATACAAATGAGTTGTAGCAAATTGATTAATCCACATTTCATTGGAGTCGTTTGCTTCATCACTTTCAACTACTTTATCTTCATCTACGAATACATCCTCTCCCTCAAACCATAACCCTATCTGATACTTCTTATCGTATTTCACATTCTCTTCGCAATATTATTGTGGAGCATGATTCGTGCCATTCTTGGAGATCCAGGAAGAGTACCCATTTATTGGGGATTCTTCGCTGAAGAAAGTTAAAATAGAAAGCGCAGATATTGTTTACTTTGTCACAGCTTCAAACCCGAACGGTAACGACAATCTAATATAGGTGTCATCACTGCTCCACATGCCAGCGTTGCGTACTGAATATGGATCATCACTGCCCTTGGATAGCAAATTGCGTCGGATTCACAAATCGTAAGTTTTTCATGCTTTTCTTATTCTACGTTATCTTAACGCTCATCTTTTCTCTAGCCTGTGAAATTCCTCTTTTAGTGAAATAGGTTATGAATATTGTAAATGGCACTCAATCTATTTCAGTCCATTCTATAATTCGAGCAATTGGAACTATTGTTCAA
Organism: Desulfosporosinus sp.; assembly: GCA_020719775.1. Lineage (GTDB taxonomy): Bacteria > Campylobacterota > Campylobacteria > Campylobacterales > Arcobacteraceae > CAIJNA01. Next base: position 776 of record DYPS01000105.1, read on the forward strand.
TCAGCCTTCTTTGTCGTAATTTCGATGTTTTTCAAATTTCACGTAGAGCTTGTCCTTGGAAATAGTTCAACTTTAGACAATCTTGAAAGACAGAGAAATCCTAATGCAGGGCCAAATGTATATGATATTGGTCCATACTAAAATTTTGCTCAAGTATTTGGAACAAACACATTGCTTTGGCTGATACCTGTAACTCCAACAAGTTCAAACAAAGCAAATGGAGTTGTTTGGCCGAAAAATCAATGATTTCCAGATCATTTATGATATTCTGAATCAATAATTATCTTGGCAATCATAAAATTCAATTATAATCTATGATTATATAAGAAAAAAACGAAGCTCCGATTATCAAACTCATCCCCAGCGATCCAACCACCAACAGCATTCTCATTATATATTGTGTTTCCAGTAGTGGAGTATCCATACCCTTTCGAGCAGTTTGGTAAAAAATCTTAAGCAAAAGCAAAAAGATAGAAGTGATTAAAAATCATAGTGGTAGCTCATATCGTTGTTCTCCACTCGATTGTAATTGTTACGTTCAGGTCACAGTCCGTTTCCGTCTTGGCAACACTGAGATCAGCAAAGTAATTACTTCTGGAATAATCAAAATATCACGATAATTACGTCTGAACAAGCATAAAGCTTCATAGAAACTGTTGTGTAGAATCTTTTTGGATGAATCATATGAAGAAAACTATATATGGATATAAAATAGTCTTCTCAATTGTATTCCTCTTCATGATAAAACTGTCAAGACAACACTTTCAATACCTGTATCTGACTTGCTACCAGAAGCTGAAGCTAATACTCATTAATTTAGTATAAGATTTAAGGAAAAGTATTAAATTTTTCATACCTATTTTTCAGAATTGCTCGGGAGAATACCTCCAGTTAAAAATCGTAAGGCTGTTTTTTTCTTCGACAATGATTTAAATAGAGATATTATCCTTCTAGCATTGACAGAACAAGTCTAATCAAATTCAACCTAATCTAAAATTCATGTGTAATTACTATTGCCTCATCAATTAACACTTTAAAATAATTCACAAAATCACGGAAATGATTTAGGAAAAGATCATGCCGTATATGGAAAGTCTTTTTTCGGTCATATGAAAAAAAAGAGTGGGAATTAATGCACGCCTTAGTAAAATAACTCATAGCTGAAAAAATCAAATATTGCCAAATAAAATATAAGTGGATAAAATATCATATAAAAAAAATATAGTCATAAGACTGTTGAAAAAAGATCAACTGAAAGATAGTATTTAAATATATTTTAAGAAGAAGCATTCATATAATAAATATCAAAACCTTCAACACCTTTAATAAAAATTCCAAAGCATTAAGAAACGCAAGAGAATCAGCATCTTCATTCAATTAATTTAAGGGGAAGTTTTGAATAACTTGAGAGAAGTTTTAATAGCAATATTACTGATTAAACTATAACTAAAGGGTTTTGTGATCATTCAACCATTCTTCAAAATAATAATTTAGAGGAAGAAATGTTACGGCTAAGAGAAGAAAATCAAGAGTTAAAACGAAAAGGAGAAATGATATAATTTTTAGCAAGGGAAAATAAGGATATTAAATAAAAATATCAAAAATTAGAAAGAGAAATTAATCATCTTTAAAAAGAGAGAAATGCCTTACTAACTTAAAAACTTCGTTGTGAAGTTAATTGGCATAAATAAATTCAATAAAAATAAAAAATAATGAATGAATTAGACACTCTTCGCTCTCTATTCAAAACAAACAGTCAACTAAATCTGGATAGAACAGTTGTTAAAAAATATCCAGTTTACTAACCTGCAATATCTAATCGTAATAATAGAAAAAGCCGTTCTCCGAATAACAGTTTTTACAATAAGTGATATTCTTTCTTATTTATGCTGATAAATATAAAATAATCAAATTTAACCGGTTTGATTTGGCTAAGTGTGCTTATAGAAAGTTGTTTAGGCCGCTTAATTTACGACTGAACTAATGTTATCATTGACCCGTTTTTCCATATAGTTTTATTTTTACAGATAAGTTAAAACTCGAGATATATTATTGAGTCTAAAAAAATTACGATATTCTTTACTAGACTAAAAAGTATGATTGATAAGCTTTTTATTTTATTTTTCATCCAAAGCACGAGTTCCAGATCTATTTCTAAGAGACATTACAGCCATTTAATAAGATTTTTAATATGTATCCTAAGTGTGTACTTAAACATTTACCTATTCACTGACCTCATCATCATACTCATAATCGTCTTCTTAAATGCTGGCCATATTTTTATGGGTAAACTCAATTGTTTTTTCAGCCAAATTCCCACAGCTTTGAGTTACTTATGTATTTTTATTAAACAAGCCTTGTACTAATCGAAATTTATGTTGTTTTCGTCGAATATGCATGCATCTAAAATTAGAAGATTTTTATAATTTATTTCTATATTTTTTAATAAGTATGATCCTACTTGGACAATAGTGTTCTCTAATATTTTTTATTGAAGGAGTTTCCCACTCTTCACAAAAAGATGACTGATCTATTCTACATTTTATCTCATGATAATACTAAAAATCAAACACATTCTGCTTGATACACTCAATAAACTCTTCTTTATTAACTGAGTAAGTCGAAGTAAATTATTTTGCAATACCTTCCAGTTTGACTATTCTGTTGGAAAAGACTGTCGTATAACCGTAGATATTGTCAGATACGTCGATATAATCAATTGTATCGATAACCTTTAGAAGTTTACGGTACTATTGATTGGCTCCGTAACGATTCATATAAATGTCTATTCTTCCCTTTTTTATTATATAGACTCGATCCTTTCCATTCTGTGCAATTAACTTTTAGTTTGGAGAAAATAGTCTTTTTTATAGTCGTTTAGCTATTTATGATTGCATATTTTTGGACCAATGACAAAGGTAAAAAATACAAGATTTTACAACATTTAAGGAATTTTCATGGTTGATCTCTAAATAATCCAAATTATACAAAGTCGTAAGTCTTAATTTAGCTTCATTAACAATCTATTTTCATCCTCGATCTTCAATTCTTCAGATTTAGTTTGATTGCTCATTATGAAATTTTTAGCCTTATTTTGTAATTTTTTTTACAAATTGTAGTATTTTGATATTTTGCTAATAGTCTGTAAATCTCTATCTAATTCTTCGCTTTGCTATCTCATTTTTGATAATGTATGCCCCATTTCATTTAACAAATATCCAAAACTGACTACACCTAAATTATTGAAAAATTACCCACAATTTATATAAAAATTGTTACTATTATTTATCCAGTACATTTGGGTGTAATATCTCCATAGCCAATTGTCAGCATTGTTGTACATGCAAAATAAAAAGAGGTGATGTATTCATTTAAGGCATCCGCATCGTCCATTCCTCGAGAATTAACCCAATTATTATCAGGGTTTATTTTAGATGCGCTATATAAGACTAAAGCCTGAATAAGACATAAATTACAAAGATATGTGCCTGAATAAAGATGTTAAACAAAAGATCTAAAATTTTAACCTGATTTTCATATTTTAACCCAAATTACATTACTTTCATATACTGATAAATTCCTGCTGATTTCCGATAGAGGATAAACATAACTACAATTTCGATGACATAGATGAACACTATATCATGATTCCAAAACGAACTGTAAAGAAAATAGGCTATACAAATGAAACTACGGTAGTTAGTAAAGAAAAATGAATTAAATTAAAGGCAGTTTCTACCTTATTGAGCAAACCGAAGAAAAGAACAAATTACTACGTCAGCTATATAGTAGACTAATAGAACTTGAATTATTTGAGTATTGTTGCTAATATCTTTAGTTTAGAAATATCGTTCAACTGAAATTGTCCACACAGCAGCGATGTTAAGAAGCATAAGCACAAATGAGTATATAAAATATGCGATGCCTGACTATTCAAGAAGGCTATTGTCACTTTGCTTCTAACTTCCACAATTATCTTACCATTGTTCCAAGAATTTATACTCACTTCTATAGTTAATAGGAAAGTTTTTACCATAGAAACCCTTAATACGTTGGTTAAGGTTTTGTTGCTTCTGTGCTGACATGAAAGTAAGGAATTTTTCATATAATATAGGTTCAATGATCTGCTCCTATTTGGCTTTTTTTAAATGATTATGGTCTATTTTGACTTGAGTCTCTCTTGATTTCTTCATTATTCTTTATGAATAGAGAGTTAATGGTTTACAAATAGAAATATTATATAGATAGTTACTATTTCAAAATGCACCTATTTTCTATTTCCCGAACCAACGCATTTTTAACCCCCAACAATATTTCATATTCTTCTTATCTAAACTTTCATGCCAACAAAAACAAGCTATTCATAAAATATTGAAACGCAAGTTAATTTTAACCAATGACAAAATTGTTGGAGATTCAAAAACAATCATAAATTTGTTTTAATATTGATTATTATTCATTAGCACATAATTTCAATGATTACAAAATAAAAGGATAACAGATAGTTAAGAATATTAATTTTAAGATTGAAACTTTGTTTATGTCAAAGTGTGAGTGATAAGGGTTGAACATTAGTTCATAATATTTAATTTTTTCAGATATTTTTGAGTTGATGGCCCAAAAGAAAATCAATGGCTACGTCATATACTTAAAGGAAGTGCTTGGCAAGGGCTCTTACGGAAGTGTACTTAATTCTTGATACAGGTGTATAGAGGTGAACAAGACGGCACCAAAAAGTAATGCGCTGTCAAGGTCCTTGAGAAGAGTCTTAGTATTTTTTGAGCCATTTAGTTAACCACGACGAATACTTAAAGTCAGCTCTGTTTTCTGAGATTCAGATTTTACAGATGCTTAAGTCAGAGAATATAGTTCGAGTCATGGATGTAATGGAGTCAAGCCATAATTACTACATAATTCAATAAATATGCGACAGCGATCTCGATAAATATCTTGAAAGCCACAAAAAGTTTAGTGAGCCTGAATCCATTTAATTTTTAAAACAAATTTGCAATGGTTTTATCTCATTAGTCAAAGAAGGAATTGTACATAGGTAATAATCATATTATGCAGGGATCTCAAGCCAGCAAATATTATGCTCAGTAAAGGAATTGTAAAAATTGGTGATTTCGGATTTGCCAAAAAAAATGTAACAAAAAGAATTAGGAATGCTACAGCTGTTGGAACACCACTTTACATGCCTCTTCAAATATTGAAATCATAACCATATACATCCAAGTGCGATATCTGGGCTGTCGGGTTTATTTTTTATGAAATGCTTCATGGTACAACTCCATGGACTGCTCAAACAGAATTTGAACTTGTTAAGAATATTGAATCAAAACCACTTGTAATTGCAAACGAATTAAAACCAGAAACAAAAGATTTTTTAACAAAATGTCTTCAAGTTTACGAAAAAGATCGTTTATCATGGGATTAAGTTTTCATGCATCCCATTTTTAATGGATTTTTTAAACAATACGGAGTGCAAAACTAACAATTTGAAGATAAATTGAAAATGGTGATGTCATAATTGAGATTTCAAATTAACTCTAAAAACATTGATCTTAATAAACTGCTCTAAAGTCTAGGATTCAAAAATAACCCAGAACTTAACTACTCTCAATTTACTGAGTTCATTAAGCATATTCATCCAAATATAACTAAAGAGGAAATCAAATTTTTCTTCTAAAAAATGGATGCGAATGATGATGGATCAATTTCGATGAAGGAACTTTCCACTGAAATGTAAAAGCATCATATCAACTTTAACAAAAACGTTACTGAAAATCTATAAATTCTTTCTAACATCAATAGTGCTTTTTGTGTAAAAAAATCAGAATCATTTTAAAGTTTTGATGAGAAAAAAATGTCTAATCAACTTTAATTCAAGGTAAAAAAATGCTTTATTAAATTGTATAAAATTTTATCAACAAAAAAGCTTACACTATACAAAACCTTTTCTGCTTACGATACAGATAAAAGCGGAGAACTTCAAATTGAAGAGTTCGAAAAGATAATGAAAAGATTAGATGCAACATTTACAAGTGAATAAATCAGAGATATTTTTGAGTACATAGACGTAGACCACTCCAAAACCATTGAGTTTGATGAACTAAACAGTTATTATTGCAAAGTAAACGGAATTGCTGAGACACTGGAACTGCCACCAGATTATTATAACAGTAAAAAGAAAAACTGATTATTTGTTGTAATTTGGATCTTAGTATATAAGCTATTATAAAATAAATTAATTATTTTTGTTATTTTCAATAATAGATAAATCATTTCATTATTTAATGATCTTGCCGATAGATCTTATAGGGGTTGGGGTTGGGGTTGGGGTTGGGGTTGGGG
>DYPS01000193.1 GCA_020719775.1 Desulfosporosinus sp.
CACTAGTGTCCAAGATAAATTTCTAAAACAAAAAATCCGCGATGATTAGTCGTGGATTTTTTGTTGAATACTATCTTTTGAATAGTATCAATGTCTTGAGGAAAAGGCTTAATTTTTACACAAAAGACATTGCTATGGATACAAAAACGCTTTCTGTTTTCAACCAAATTAAACAATTTCTCCCTTATGACCGTTTTAGCTATTTAGTTGGACAGCATCAAACCGATAGGTCATGTAAGGTTTTTTCAACAGAAAAATTATTATCTTCCTTGCTTTATGCTCAAATAAAAGGTAAGAATTCACTTAGAGAGATTGAGTCATGTCTTTTTACTCATGATTATTTAAATTCTAAGCGTTCAACGTTATCTTATTGGAATAATTACAAGGCCAAGTCTATTGTATTTGAAGAATTATTTTATTGTTTATTGAGAGAATTAGAGAGTAAGAATTGTGATAAAAAGTATTCATTTCATAACAATATCCATATTTTGGACAGCACAACAATAAGCTTGTCACTAGGCATCTTCAATTGGGCAAAATATAGAAAAAGAAAGTGAGCTATAAAGCTCCATATATCTATTGATGAGCATTGATATTTACCAGGACTCATTATTTTTTCTAATGGGAAAGTTACCGATAATAATGTCGCCTTTGATGTAGTAGATAATATGAAATGATGAGATATAATAGTTTTTGATAGAGGATATGTAGATTACAACTTATGGAATAAGATCAATAGTGAAAATAAATTTTTTGTAACAAGGACTAAGAAAAATACCGACTATTGCCCAATTGAAGATATACCAATAACTCAACCAAATATATTGTATGATAAAAAGGTAAAGCTTATTTGATTACAGGTAAAACATAGATGACCATATAGAATTATCAGGTATCATCACAAAGATAAAAGGACTAATGAAGAAAAAGATTATGAGTATGTGACTAATAATTTTGAACTTTCAGCGGAAGAAATAACACAATTATATAAAAATAGACGAGTTATTGAAACATTCTTTAGACGAATCAAGCAAAATTTACATATTAAATCTTTTCTTTGAAGTTCAGAAAATGCAGTAAGAAATCAAATACGAATAGCATTAATCTATTATTTAATCATGCTTTTTATCGCACACCAAACAAAACTAACAAGAAAAAATCTTTTGAGATTGAGCGAACTATTATCAGAATTTTGTATGATTGATAAGTCTATTATTGAATTATTGAGACTTCCAAAAGGCATTATATCGAGAAATAAAGGTTCTCCATATCAATTATGACTTTTCTAAAAACAATACTCGCTTACACGACTATTGCATCTTTT
>DYPS01000106.1 GCA_020719775.1 Desulfosporosinus sp.
ACCCCAACCCCTTCTATTTTTTATTAAAATAATTAATTGATATAATTGATATAAATGAATGAATATGTTGATGAATTTATTTTTGTTATCAATCATTCTCAGTTAAACAGACATCAAATGTATTTTGCCTGTTTCTTCTAAATCCTTTGAAATCAATTGCTTCCCTGATAATTTTTTAATTTAGTTAATTTTGACTTCACATTTGATAGTTTGAATAATGATGTAAAAATTAAAGTTTGATAATACAAATTATTGTGTTTGTATTTAATCCATAATTTTCAGTCAAAACAGAAATATTAATTAAATATTGATAATCATGTTTTGTAAGTTTGAATGAAATAGAATTATTGAAACAGACTAATTATTTAAATTCAGAAATATGCCAGCTTGCGATCAATTAATAATATAATTCAATGATTTTTTTAATAAATAAGCCAATAAAAATTATGAAATATTAAAATTAAGCCCAAATGATCTCTATTTTTATTTCCTTAAATAGAGAAAGGAAACAGTTATAAACTGACATCGCAAATAAAAAATTAATCGATATGAGAACAGTTGTTTCAGAAAATACATAACTTTCTTGGAAAAAACTATAATAATTGGAAAAACTACATCCCATGTGACTGAAAATAATATGGTTCGTATTGTAATTCTAAAAATTTCAAGATAATAAATTGAAATATTACTTATTTATAGCACTTACTGCTAAGATAAAGGTATGACTGACGAAACCGGAAGTTGGCAATGGTTCCAGTATTACATCTAAAAGATAAAAAATGTCATCTAAGAAACCTACAATGATAATTTATTTTGATGATTAGTTTTAATTTATGACATCTTTGTTTTCTTTATTTAAATTGGAAATTAAAAAAATCATCGCATTGCTTTGTTTTTGATTTTCAATTTGAAAAATACTTAATTGCATAAAAATCAAGCACAGAAAAATATTCTATATAAGTTCGTGAAGGCAAAAGCTCCTTAATTTTATGACCTATTATATATGAAGATTCTAATAATAATTGCGTTTTATAATTTTCATTTTTGACTGTATGATATCTCCAAACATATCAAATCTTTTTTAAGTCAATGGGCATCTGTTACTTCAACATAATTTCTTAGTAAGACATCAGTTGTTCAATATTTTGTGAAAATCATAAAAAATAAACATTATGGGCTGTGTTTGTAGATAAGTTTCATTTTATTGTTATTTATTCAACTCATATATTTTGAAGTTATAATTGTAAGATTAAATGGGAGCATCAGAAGCTAAAGTTAAAGCTATTCCTATGGGCGATAGTCCGGAAGACAGAGCCAAAAGATATGAACTTTTTAGGGGATTTGACATGAATGGAAACAAATATCTCAGTTTGGCTGAAATTGACAAGGGAATTAGAGATGTTCTTGACCTTCCACAACTTTTTGATACCAAGCCAGTTATCATGCGCGCTTATCAAGCTGCCAAGGGTAAGATAAAAGGAACCAAGCCTTATAGTGATGACTATGTCTCAATGGCTTAGTTTAGATATCTTCTCATCTATCTCAGACAATATTATACTCTTTGGGCTGACTTTGAAACTATTGAGTCAGATGGTGACAGAAGAATATCATAAGCTGAGTTCGTCAAGGGCGCCCCTTATCTCGATCACAGTTGGGGAATCAGAATAAAAAATCCACAATAAATCTTCAAAGGTTTATTAAAGAAATACAACGCTCAAGCAAACATTACATTTACTTAATTCTGTGAATGGGCAATTGGAGAGCATCTGAAACTTCACCGTGATATCGATGATCACAACCATTTCTGATTTGGTTATCATTATTTTACAAATATTTTAATAAATAAGTTTTATGAGAATTAAACAGTTTATTGTATATTTCAGGAGATTTTCTTATTTGGTGTGTTAGCTGAGAAAAAATATTTAATGAACTTCGATGTGTGATTTTTTTAATATTATGAAACAAATATAATAGTGTGAATTAATATATAATAGGAGAAAAATATGATTGCTTTTTGGGAAATTTCGGAGAGTTTAAATTCAATGAAATTTTGTCTCAATAAATTAAAATTGATTTTGTCATTGCGGAATAAATAATTTATCATAAAGCAATCGATACTATATTTTGAACATATTTTTTCAAAAATAACTAACTGCATTTGCTATATCAAGTTATTTATTTTCTATTTTTAGAATTAAGATTTGTGACATAGAATTTATCTTTTTTTGGTTGCCTAATTTTTTGTAAGTTCCCAATATGTTATTAAGTTCATTGATGTCTCCTTCAGTATGAATAGCAAATCGTCAAACATGTCGTTCAAGGATGAGTTGAAGAACGTTGATTTTGCTTATATGAGCGATTTCAACTCCGGAATATGTATAAGAATCTTAATGAAGAACTTAAACTGTATAGAATAAAATGTCCTCTTATAGATTTTAAGCGTATATATATGAATTTCCCTTATTCAAATATATAAATGATTATTTGAACATCTTTACAAGCTCCGTAATCTCTAAGGAATCTAACGGCTTCCTTTTATCTCTCAATCTTTTCAATATCGTTACTAACAACGACAATAAATTCTGGAATGTTATCAACTCTTTATCATCTAATCTAGACAAAAGAGAGATTAGCTTTAGCAGCAAAAGCAGTTACAGCGGCGTACTATTTTTGATAGAGATTGTTTCTTTAGTGCCATCTCCTTCAAATTCCGATAAAACAACATGCTTCCCTTTCTACACATGTAACATAATGCTTAGAATACTGGATAAGGCACTACCAGTCCTTCAAAAACTCAGTATAATGTTTCCTACTGGCTTTAAAGTTGACAGCGTGATCTTGCCTTCTGTTTTTATAAATGTTTGCTAGAACAAAGTTAACGATATCAGGTCTGATACCAGTTCCGAAAATTGATGGGAGAACGATTTTGATGCTCTATAGACTCAACAACTATTTTTTCCCTTTGCTTTGTATCAGTTGTAGAGGACAAAAATTTATCTTGGCGAATTTTAGTAAAATTAATTATCAATTACATATATATATTTTAATAGTTTTAACTCGAAAGAATAATAATCTGAGTTGTCAATTATTAAGATTAGGAAATTTAAATATAGTTTCATTGATAAAATATTATAAAATAATAATTATAAAACTATTAATAAGATGAATTTAATGGATGATAATCATTCTAAGTCTAGTTCAGAAAGCACACCTTATTCCATTTCATAATTTGCATTTGCTTGATCGATCAAAGCATCAAACGCTTCATTTGTGTGTCTGAATTAAACATCGTCCCAAACTTTTTCAATAATTCCGACGAACTTTTGAGTTATTATATAATTGATGCGCATGGTAAGGATGGCTGAGGTCTATTGACATTCTTTTAGTTCAGTCTTTTTATTTTCCAGTTCATTATTCAAAAATTCAATTTATTCTCTATGTTCTCTATTTTCTTCCATCAATGCATTCTGCCGATTAATCATTTCTATTTTTTCTTCCAAGCCATGATCATAATTTTCTTAATTTTTGTGAATTACTGTTTTGACTACAAGTGCATTGAAGGCAGTTGATAAATTCTTGAAGTATATCATTTTGATCATTTTGGCGATTGATTCAAGAGCACCATATTTAGATATTTCCTTAACTAGCTATGGTGACGTTTATTTAACATCTTGGTGAATAAATTGTAATTTCTTTTCTGGTTGTGAGTTATATTGCCACTGTTTGACATGTTTGGCAAATTTACGTTTAAATATCTTTTCAAGTATCTTTACTCCAGCAAATTGGTTGATTTTTGGTTACTCAATATCACTTATGGCTGCTCTTGATAAAGATATTAAATCAGCTGATTCTTGCATTGGCAAAGCGATAGACTCTCTCATGTCATATCTATCATGTGCAATTTTGCTAACATTCATATTATCGGATCCCGATTTGCCTGCCCTGACAATAGAATAGAATGCTTTCAATAAATTAATGTCATAGAATTTCTTAATATGACTGAACAATTTCTTTAGTTTTACAACTGCAGTAGCATTTTGAACATCTCCACTTGAAATTGTATAATCCTTTAATCTCCAATATGATTTTTGGACATTAATTTTACTTTGCATTGAAAGAATTCTAGCTGCTTTGGTGAACCAAGGATTTTGACGCTGTTATGAAGCATAAGTTTTCATTGTTAAAACAGCTTATTTGCCGTTTTATTTAACATTTTTAGATACATGCTGGAAGTATGTTTGAATCTTTCTAATTTCATACATATTGTATGCTCGTGATTTATAAAGATTTTTGAAGTTTTTATTGCAAGTGCTTGCCAGTGATGTAAATAGTGTAGCAACAGCTTTGCATCTATCATAAAGCTTTACAGTCTAATTAAGGTGATACCAACGGTTATAAAATAGCTTTTGCTTTCCTTGGGTATGAGATAATAATTGTAATGCAACTTTCTTTTTAAGAACTTGAGAGATTTAATATTAGTTTTTAACAGCAACATATGATCTCTTCATTGTGGAAGTGAAGAATTCATTAAGTCCTCTTTCAAATTTCAATAGTTTATCATATCCCTTAGGATCTTTTTTACGTTCTGGAAGACTTTGGAATTTCTTAAATCCAATCATTACTAATCCTGCCTTTGACATCAAAAGTCTCTTCAAGAAGTTTCTTTGAATATCAACAACTTTTCTGTTCATTCTAAACTTAGCAATGGCTTCTCTGATCATATCGAGTTTAGAGTATTTCAAAAGACCATCAAGAACTTTCAAAACTCCTTCTTTTTGTTGATTTGACATTCTTTCTCTAAGTTTTTCAATGTTATTAACATCTCTCCATCTCTTAAAGCAATCTCCAACATTATTGTTCATGTTCTTAAAGAGTTGAATCAATGCTTTTTCTTTCAATGCAGTATCTTTATTATCAACAAAAGCCATATCGCTCACTGATTTAATAGCGAAGTTCAAAGAAGCAAGAAGATTAGCAACAAGTTTACATTCATTGAGTAATTTTGATTTTTCAGTAAGATTCAACCATCTTCCGAAGAATTTCTTTTGTCCACCTTGAGTTATATTGATCAACTGAATGACAGCTCTCTTTTTGATTGCTTGACCAACATCAAGTTCGTTTTTAACAGCAACATATGATCTCTTCATTGTGGAAGTGAAGAATTCATTAAGTCCTCTTTCAAATTTTGTTGCTTTTTTATATTTTGCCATATCTTTTTTTTATGGAACTCCTCTCCATTTTTTTATGGCTTCCATTAATTTACCAACTTTTGTTGAAAGCAATTTGTTCATAAATCTTTTTTGAATATCTCTTATTTTTGCTTCATCTTAAAACATTTTATTTTTAAGTTTTGCATTTCTCAACCATAGTTTGACACTGCTGATTTGTTTTTTTCTAGTTGCTTCCAACATCTGTTCTACTGCTCTTTGCTGAACAGACCTAGCTGAATCTTTAATTCTGTAAAATACTTCTCTTTTATGTCTTCCAAAGCAAAGCTTTAAAGTAGCAGTCATCATAATAATTTTTCTTCGAAGAGCAGGGCTGATGCGTTGAATTTTATCTTTAAATATATTTTTCAACCTATAAAAAGCAGTTATCTTGTTGCAATTGGTATATAGTACAAGATTATCCGCTGCTCGTTGGAATAATTGTTCGCCAACTGCAGTTGAAGTTAGATACCATTTCCAGAATGCTCTTTGTAAGTTGAGTCTTGGATATTATTTTAATCCATTGAGAACTCTTCCTTTGAATCTCAAATCAGATTGTTCTTTTTGTTCTCTCATGGCATCACTTTTTTGTTTCCAAATTTCACGGAATGCTTATTCTTTTGCTCTTCTTATTTTATTACTCACCATCAGGAATGTAGTTATCAGAACATTTTTGATAAGAGAAGGACGATCATTGTCGCTTTGATTTTTTGAATGAGATTTGAATTCAATGGCAGTTAATGATTTCACATAATTTCCGGAAACATGCTTTCCAACAACTCTTGAAATTTATCGAACTGCATTAAGTTAATTGAGAGTATCTTAAAGGAGTTGGTTTTTGGCATTTAAAATGAATTCCTATTGTTCTTTACGCTCAATGTTCATACGTTCCTCCATTACTTGGGCAAATTATCTTTCCAAAAATTAATTAGCGTCCATTTTTTAGAGCTAATCTATTTCTTCATTATTTAGAGCTTAGAGACAATTTTAGTGATTTTTCACAAAATTTTTGATTTTTGTGAAGGCTTTTCTCCTCAATTCAGTGTTATGTTGAAGAGTGATCAATTTGATATGTCCTTTGAGAACTCGAATTTGATTTTCGTAATTCCGAAGAGAGAGATAGATCACATCTTTTTAGGCGATTTCAATTTCTTTCACTCCGGGCTCTAGGACTTTGGCTTGACTAAATTAAAAAAAAAGTTACTAGTAATCGATTGAAGACAACACCTTAATGGGCTAAGGAAGGGACTTTTTTGATGTAGACTTCACATTACTGCTTCTGTAGGCGACCGTTGACTTCTGACTATAGGGAATTTGGCTCATGGTTCGCAAAATATCTTGTAAAATAAAAGATAAAAGGGAAAATATTAAAATCAGTATTAATTACGTTTTTGGGACTTGGTGCAAATATAGTGTTTATTACTTTGGCTTGATTTTTAGAGTTTGAAAGTAAAGAGATATCAAAATGTGTCTTTTTATTGATAAATTGTATCAGTTAGACTATGAACAGTAAAATGTATGCAACATTGTTTTTCCTCAACAATCATGAAGCAATAGAAACATCATATAAAACGAAGTAAGATTCAATTCAAGAATTAATGAGATTGTCAAATTATTTTAATGATTGAATAAAAATGTTGATTTAGTGGAATTCAAGCTATATATTTTTTATTGTTGTTATTTCGGAGTGTATGCAATAAAATTAATATTATATTTTTTTATCAATAAATGGGGTTGGGGTTGGGGTTGGCGTTGGGGTTG
>DYPS01000194.1 GCA_020719775.1 Desulfosporosinus sp.
CATACACTCAACCGTTAGCGGTCATTGTAACACGTCGGAGAACCTATATTTGACTTGGAAAAGCAACAAGCAAATCAAGTTTTTGAAATAGCCTATTCACTAATTGCAGTCTTTATTGGACTTTTATTTTTATTAGGCGGACTGAAAAATATGGAAATTAAAACAGACTAATGAATAAACAACGACCCGCTAACATCACCTATAGGCAAGCAGGGGTTTCGTGCTTCGTAGAACAGGTAAGTGGTAAAATTAAAGTTCAGTTCTTTGTAGGAAGTTCAGTGGTTAAAATCCCTGCCTGCGTATAGCTGAGAACCGTTATTGGCAATTTTTTACCAAAATTTACGATAGAAAAACAAAGAGCAAATCATGAAGTTCAAGACAATTATTTTAGTATCATTAATATTCTCGTTTACATCTTGTAGTAAAGACGATAATAGCCTTGACGATGAAACCGAATTTAAACAAAAAATGAGAGAATTTGTAATCGGGATCAGTCAATATTCAAAAGCAACAAAACTCAATTTTATTATTGTCCCTCAAAACGGAATATAATTAGTAAGTAGCAATGGAGCCGTTTCAGGAGAACCACATACGGCTTACCTAAATGCGATAGATGCAAATGGGTAAGAGGACTTGTTTTATGGTCATAACAATGACGACCAAGCAACATCAGCAACATACAACAACTATTTGAGAGAATTATTGAATATTTCAAATAATGCAGGAAAAACAATCTTAGTAACCGACTATTGTTCTACGCAATCGAAAATGACAAATTCATATCTTAAAAACTTAAAGACAGGATATATTTCATTTGTAGCAAACCAAAGAGAACTAAACAATATACCGAACTTTCCAAATACAATTCATCAGGAAAATAATGCAGTAGTTACCAATATTTCACAAGTAAACAACTTCTTGTATCTAATCAATCCAACAAATTTCTCAACAAAAAGTTAATTTATAACTGCCGTAACTTCAACTAACTATGATTTACTAATAATGGACTTATTTTTTAAAGAC
Source organism: Desulfosporosinus sp. (assembly GCA_020719775.1). GTDB lineage: Bacteria > Campylobacterota > Campylobacteria > Campylobacterales > Arcobacteraceae > CAIJNA01. The sequence continues at coordinate 1,024 of DYPS01000194.1, forward strand.
GGAACACAATTTACAAGTTCAAAAATAACACAAGGGAACCTCTAAAAACCCCTTTTAGAACTTCTAACTTTCCATTTTCTCGATTTTAAAAAAATCTTACTTCAATTTCCATTGAACTTTATTAAAATTTCTCCGAAAATCTTCTTCTTTTTTGTTGAATATTCCCCAGCGCTGGGACCGTTAAAAATTCTGTGTCAATCTATTAGAATATCAAACTACATAAGGACATACACATGGAACTAACAATAGACACTCAAACAATACTGCAACAAATCCGTGAGGGCAAAGCTCTCACAGG
>DYPS01000195.1 GCA_020719775.1 Desulfosporosinus sp.
TAAGAAAAGCATATACATTAAATAATTGAAGAATGTCTATCAATGTGAGGAGAATGTTATGATTGGAAATATTAAAGCATCTTACTGGATTATCAGATGAAAAAATAGTAGCTCGTTTACAGACAGATCTTGAATTTCAATATTTTTGTGGGATACAGAATATTTACGAATATACATATATGGAAGCTAGTTGAATGACACATTTCAGAAATAGAATAGCAGAATATCCTGAGATATTGGAAGAAATACAAAAAGCACATCTTGTAGAGGCAATAAAAAGACTACCAAAAAGAAGACAATGACAATATGATCAAGATTCAACAGTGATAAATGAGAGTATCAAATATCCAAGTGATATAGATCTTTTAAACGATGTAGTACAAAAATGATCAAAGTTGATTGCGAAGTGAAAAAAATTATGTTGAAAAGTATTTAAAGAATTAGTTGCAAAATGAAAAAGACAGGCAAAGAAAATACATCTTGCGTATAATTTTGCGAAAGGTAAAGCAAGAAAATCTTTTGAGGATACTAAAAAAGAAATGATAAAATTAAGTGAAAAAATTGTTAGTGTAATTGAAAAATGATATCAAAAAATGAAATATTTAAAACATGAATGAAACAAACAACTTCAAAGATGAAAAGAGAAAATAAAACAATTTATAGAATTGTGAAACGAGGTAATAAGCCAACAAAAAGAATTGTTGAAAGCAAAAATAGAAGATAAAAAACAATCAGTTAAAAATAGGATTGTAAGTTTGAGTAAGCCATATGTAAGATCAATACCCAAATGAAAAAAAGGTAAGAAAATACAGTTTGGAGCAAAAGCACAAATAGGTATGTTATGAAGAAAAATAGCAGTAGCGGTTTGATTAACTCGAGAAAATGAGCATGATAGTAAATTTGTAAAGAAATGAATAGAAATAGTAAAATCTGTGCGTTGAAAAGTTCCTAGTGAAGTGTGATATGACAAATGATGAAGGTCACAAGAAATATACTGATATTTAGAAGATAACGGAATTACTAACTGAATACAGTGATCTGAAGGTTATGAAAAACTTGAAAAAAGCACAAAAAAACGTCTTTACAATAGACGTGCTTTTAACGAAAACATCATAAACGATGTTCTGAATCACAGGCACGTAAATCACAACAAATACAGTAGAAAAAACACAGAATGGAGTCTACTTTTAGGTTGTATAGCATCAAATTTGATTCGTGTACGATAAAATTAAAAACATGAATGAAAATTGATGGTGTACAGTTTATTACATCTACCATTTACGTAAAAAATGGACTTTTTAAGTGGTCTCTA
>DYPS01000196.1 GCA_020719775.1 Desulfosporosinus sp.
CGCCAGTTTGCATATATGTTGAAAATGATTCAACTACGCAATAAACACATGAAAGTCCATTGATAATCTTCACAAAGCTACCAACCTGACCAATGCGATATAAATTTCCATTATGGATTATATTGTAATTGTCAAGTTCATTACTAATCTCGACTACTACTCTTTCAGTGTTAACTTCAATCACCTGACCAATTTTTCCGCTATTTGTATTGTTTAATATCATGTTGCAGGTGTTGTTTTAGTGTCAGTAGCAATAGGTTTTGAAAAAGAAATTTCATCAATCAATTTGATGAAATTATTGAAATCACCAATGTTTGACGGACTATCGAAGTCGCTTTCTCTTCGATTAGAGTATTTCTTCTTATCTGTGTAAATTGAAAAATTTGGATAACTACCTAACAAATCGATTCCTTTCTTAAAGGTATCTTCCCCATAAGCCAATGCGATTAAAGACAAACGATGATTATTATTAAGTCCATTAACAATAACTTCATTTACATGGTCATCTCCAAAAGAATATCCTAACACAAAAACAATCTTTTCTCTATCAATTAGATATTTGCGTAATCTGTCTAAATAGGAAATATATGGAGCCTTTCTTGAAGACAAATATTTATCCATTGATGGATATATTAAAAGATTCTCAGAGGAACTGCTTGCATTGTTATCAATATATATTTTATCAACTGCATCCTTTACAAAATTCAAAGACCCATGTAATTTCCAAAGTTTAATCCAACTTTGCTTTACATAGATACCTTGAAAATCATCTACAGAGTCTGCTATAAAAAAAGGTTTTACATTTCCAATAAAACCACTATAATATGGCAGACTGGCTTTTTCAAGTGCTTTTTCAACTAATAAATCGTAATTAAGGGTAAAAATCTCTTTTTCATAATCACGATTAATAAAATTCAACCAAAGAACTAGTTTGTAGAAGTTATCTGTATCCTTCTCAATCGATAATTCATCATAAATTATCTTTTTAATTTCCTTTTCAATATCAATTATGTTTTTCTCTTTTAGTGTATTTATTTCTTTCCCTGTTTTAAGTAAAGCAAGTAATTGCTGCGTTTTATTCAAAATATTTTCTACTGTGTCTTTATCATCCAATAGTTCATTGAACTTAGCATTAGTAATGCTCGTTTTTACCTTTTTTGTTATGTCGTCTATATTCGGCAGTCCACACGCTTTGGACACTCCAGCTCCTAATAGTAGACCTATTTGTTTCGGAGTGGCTAGAATTTCTTTCAAATTTTCCATTTTCTTATAATATGATGAATGTTGAGTTTTTTCTTATC
>DYPS01000197.1 GCA_020719775.1 Desulfosporosinus sp.
GAAATCAACAGACTGATCAGACAGTTTTAGAGTAAAGAAGGAGGCAATTAAAAGGAAATGGCTTACATTATCAAAAGACTTTAAGATTAACTCAAAGAAAAAGATAAGAAAATTCACGACATACTTATGGACCGGGAAGGCAAACGAGAAAGAGAGCCGGAAACACAAATAGTTTAAAAGAAAAATGACAAAAATATTCTTGAATAACTAATGTATAAAAGCAGAGAAATAAATGACATGAATAATAGAGCCTTGACTGATAGTGTAAATCTAATCTTTGCCAAAATGGCCCAAATCTAAAAGAAGAATGACGATACTCTAAAAAAATAGATATAAACTTTAAAAAGAAAAACTGAATAAAATAGAAAGAACAACAGTTAGAGCGACCTACTAGCTAGAGTTGTTGAATTGGAAAAGGTAAATATTTTTTAATGTAGATGATCTAAAAGTAAGTCACAGAAAAAAACAGACTTGCAACCGACATCAAGGGAATGAAACAGCACAAATACGATCTTGAAGATAAAAACAGACTGTTGGAAAAGAAAATGAAGGAGTTACAGGAAAAGGAAGAAGATTTGAAACTATAAATTGAGGAACTATAAGAAGTCAAAAAAAATTATAATTCGACTTATCACGAGCACAAGGGACTTAAAGAAGAGTTCAATGTGACTGTCATGAAAGTCAAAGAATTCGAACAGGAAAGGGAACAGCATCGAGTTTATATTTAAACTGTCAGCTCATCCTTCAAAGAAAAGGAAAAAATATTGGAGGACGAAATTAGAGCACTCAAGCGAAGAATCGATGAGGCTGAGTTTGAAACAGAAAAAGTCAAGAAAGAAGGAGAATTCAACATTAACGTCATTAAAGCGACTCAAAACTCAGACGCAAAGAGAATTGTCGAGGAAAGTATGAGAGTAGCCCAGAAACTCAGGGAAACTGAAGACGACCTGAACAGATTAAAGGCTGACAATGCCCAAAAAATAGCCGTTAAAGATAATTAAATTGCCAATCTTAAGAATTCAATTGATGCTTTAACCAGAAAAAATCAGTAATAACTTACGAAGCAAAAGATATTCTACGAGTAAAGAATAACAGTAATCGAAACTAAGCACTCCACTGAAATTAAATCATTTAATTAAAAGTTTCTGGCAATCTCCAACTCCCATTAAAAAGTAATGGGACAAATGACCATTTATGCAGGAATGTAGGGCGAACTTCTATAACTCAGAAGAGCATTGAAGCAAAGTCGATCGATGAATATGGGGGTTGATCATTTGTGGTCAATTAAGTAAGCAGAGTA
>DYPS01000198.1 GCA_020719775.1 Desulfosporosinus sp.
CTAAGAAGTCCCCAGTTTTTTTAAGTCCTTTTTTGTTCAAAATAAGCAAATAAGCGGTTCTTGACTGGTATTGTATCATCCATAACTTACGAGATTTTCTGAGACAAACTTGAGAAACGACTGTGGATTTAAGGTCAAAGATTTCCGTTTACAGTATTTCTTAAAGTAAAGGTGAATATGTTGGCTGGTCAAGTCTGTCCTTTCCATGACTTCGTTATAAATATCTTGTGCTAAGATAATGATAAATTGCACCAATGCAATTAGATTTTTTATTTTACCAATACTAAGAAGCCTGATTTCCTCTAATCCCAAATCTTTCATTTTATTGAAATCTTCCTCGATTTTTCGTCTTTTCAAATAACTTGAAACGAGTTTCTCCGAATCCTGATTTTCATCATTTGTGATTAATAATACATTTTCTCTGAATCATTTTCTTTTTGCTACACAGAGTAAAACATTAGTTCATCATTCTATTCTTATTCTATGTATTCCAAAACAGAATTTAGTAATTTTCTTTGTCTTTCATGTTTTAAGATCGATAACATTTCTATTTTTCTTCATTCTTATAATGAATTTATTGTTATTCTCTAGCAAGTCATCTATCAGATCTATACTGTCTCAAGCCCTATCAATGATATAAGTTCAATCGCAATTTCATAATACATCTCTTACTTTTCTGATTGTTATAATTGTCTTCTCAGTTCTTTTTTTGTCAGTCATTTCTTCATCAGCGACTTCAAGATGAGAAAAAAGAGATATTCAATTCACATTTACTCATCTAAAGATATATCAGTTTCCAAGCAATCATGTGCTTCAATCGCGGATTCTACTAAGTCATGGCATATGTTTTGCGTCGGGCTTAAAAATATCAGATTCATCATAAGAGATAAAAATATCTTTAGCATTTTCTATAGCCTTTTTTACACACATCAAACTTTTCTTTTCAACTACTTCTATCAAATCAATATTTCAAAGATGATGTGATATCTTCTCAATAAATTTTTTTGTTTTCATGTTTTCGTGTTCATGCATACCAGCAATAATCGTAGTAGCTTTCTTTCGAATTCATCTTATAACAGTTTTTACTGCTTTAAACTGTGGTTTTGTAAGCGTTCTTTCGAAAAGCCTTATGGCATTTTCTATCATTTTGTTTGTCAGATTTTCTGGCATCATGAATTGTTTTGGTAGCATTTTTGTATGTTTTTTCTAGATAAAATCTCACTTCCAAAAGTAATGATTTTACTAGTTTATACAAGCGATTTAAGCGTTTTTCAAATTATTTTTTGGGGATTTCTTAG
>DYPS01000199.1 GCA_020719775.1 Desulfosporosinus sp.
ATTAAATAATCCAATAAATGCTATTGACCCAGACGGTAGGAGAGTTTATTTTGTGGGTGGTGCAAATAACGATAGAGACGGATGGAATTATATTAATAGATGGAAAAGTGCCTTTTCAAATTCGGGGATAAATGATTTTGTCAGAGTTAATGCAAGTCACGGTAAAGCAGGTGATGTAATGTTTACAAATTCCTATCGTAATTCAGGAACATATGATGAATATAGAATGCGAAAAGATCCAAGTGGTGGAATGTATAGAGAATACACAGGAAGAGAACTACCAGTAAATAATTCAATGATAAATAGTACTGTTAAACTATATAAACAGCAGTTAGCAGATAATCCTTTGAAAGACGGGGAGCAATTTAATTTAGCAGGTTATTCTTATGGAAGTGTGTTGCAAGCACAAGCTGCACTAAAACTTGCAAATGATGGTGTAATAGTTGATAATCTTGTTTTGATAGGAAGCCCAATATCTGATGACTCAAAACTTTACCAGCAACTAAGCGGAAATAAAAACATAAAAAACATAATTCGTATTGATATTCCTACTGACAAATTAAGTAATCCCGAATCTTTAATGGAGTTTATACAAGGTGGTTGGCAAAATAGAAATGATAGCGGGCCTCACTTTGATTTAGCAAGGCCAGGAACCGACAAAGCTATACAACAAGCAGTAGACCAAATTAAAAAAGAAGGAGTAAAAAATTAAATTATGAGAAGCTTGTTTGTAATTACTATCGGAGTTATTGTTTATGTAGTATTTAGTATTATTGTCTCACCATTTTTGGGATATAATTTTGGTGCAAAACCCACACTTATTGAAAGAATAGTAAAGTTCTTTATTGAATATCCTTTTGGTTTACTGAAAGTGTTATCAGAAAATTATTTTATTCTAATGTTGCTACTAAATGGAGTTTTTTGGAGTACCTTAATATTAAAAGGGGTTCCATTTATAAAAAAAATGATTTTAAAATAACACAAAGCCTTGCAGAAATACAGGGCTTTTTTGTTTTATAGCATAGCTACATTTTTATTAAAGAAGTCTTTGAACTTCTTTTTAGTGAGCATAGTCTCAATCATTCCGTAAACAATCGTTTTATCTTTTTCGTCAAGTTCAGCAATTAAGCGTACTTGCTCGTTAGCGGTTTTATCTTCAAGGGTAATTTCTTGGGGTACTTCGTTACCCTGCTCCGTCGGCATCTCCTGACGCCTACGGAAAGTAATAACCCAGCCACCCTCACCGAGATTACCGAAATGAAATATGATGCTAACGGAAACCAAACCGAGCAAACGC
>DYPS01000200.1 GCA_020719775.1 Desulfosporosinus sp.
AAATGATTTTTGTCATTAAAATTATTTAATAATTCAAAGATGATCAAACGATATCAAACAACAATTATTAATTAAGTGCTTTATTTACCTCTCATTAATTTATTGCGATAAAATAATTTTAAATTTTAAGCTCATCAATGCTTTCAATAAATAAGGAAGGTCATTTATTGGGGCTCAATTTCAATGTCTAGTTTCAAAGTAATTAGCACACAGATAACTGTTTATAACTTTTCGATAAACATAAAACATGTCCCTGCTTTCTGCCGGTAAACGTAGTTGCAAATAAATTCAGAAATATCGAATGGAGGAGACAAGTCCTATGGGCGAGGACTCTTTATTGTTGATCCCGATGAAGCAGAGCGAAAGGCGAGAAAACAGTTGGAATATCAGTAATAACTCAGAGCGCAGATGGAAGAAGCAAAGCGGAGAAAGTAGGAGCAAAAGCGAAAGTAGAGATAGGACGACTTAAAGCTAGAGCAAAGAATCAATTAGGGACACAAAAAATAGTCAGAAAGATCGAATGAAAAGGCGAACAACCCAAATGACAAAAACAGCAAAGGCCTAAACAAGAATGCGAGTCAGATCCAAAAATCGCAGACTCTCAAACCCGAAGTCAGTGATTTCAAAGAATAATCGAGAGTCTATCGAATTCAGGAGGCACCCATTCACAAATTCGATTTCAAAACTTCTCCCACTGAAGCTAACGAAGCACAGGAAAATCCTTATCTTCCGAAGGCGCTCAATTATTACGATAGAGAAGAAGAGAGATTTTACGATGAAGGCAACAACCAGAAAATCAAGGCATTGCGAGAATCTTTGGAGTAGAAAATGGGGTAAGTCTATAAAAAGATAAAACAATCCCAGAATCTTTAATTAGATCGATAATTGCAATTGATTCGAAGTAAAATCCAAAGTTCGAACACGAGCTATGAGAGTTAAAACCCAAAACTAGCCGAGTTAGACGACGGTTATTCAAATTTTTACAGCATCCCAATCAAACAGACTTATGGCGAATCCAGGGCCAAAAATTTAGATTATAATACAGTGAGCAGAGTGAAGAAGAGCGAATACCCGATTCAAAAGGTTCAATACGACCCTCCACAGAAATATGATTAACCAAAACTTCAAAATACTCGAAGATTGGCGACGAGATAGTCCCGCGAGTAGAACGATGACAAAGGGTGGGGAAAGAAAAAAGGAAAGGGCAACTTTTTGGGGAATAGAGAGGCTTTGGACTTCCAGATCGATAGTATAATGAGGAGGATTGATGGATTGTTGGGTGATAGCACTTAAAATT
>DYPS01000107.1:0-4617 GCA_020719775.1 Desulfosporosinus sp.
CTGTCTGTCTATTTTAGAACAGTGAAAAAACTACAACAATTTATAAAATTATCAAAGGACAATATATGAATGTAAAATTAACAAATGTGCAAGAAGCAGTGTTAATAAGCTTATTATTAAGCTACAACCAAATAACAAAACAACATTCCTCAACAACAGATAAAAAATTATTATCATTGGTTGAAAGAATACTGAAACTAGAAAGAAAATTGAAGAAAAAACCATTGTTAACTAATAAGCAAGATATTCTTTTGGCTGAAAAGTATTTTAATAACCTAAAGAAGGTTGATAATGAAGCATTTGAAGAAAAAGGCTTTAGTTCAATTATTATGACAATCATTACTTTAAACTACTTAATAATGCATCACGGAGTTTTATCTTTAAGAGTTGAACTAGGAGATATAGATACGATGAAATTTGTAACAATGATAGATAAATCCCCTCTAAGAGCTACTGGATTTCATCATCTGGAAGTGTTTGACCGTCTATTAGAAGCAATGGGAATAGTTCATTTGCCAACAGTTTAAAAGAGGAAAATAAATGATAAAATACACAAACAATACAGATATGAATTTGGTATTAGCTATATGGGCATTAATGGACAATTATAATCACGATGAGCGAAGCAATGCAATTAGTGTAACTGGATTACTGAAGCCAACAAGACAAATAATTTTAGGAAGAAGATTCAAAGATAATATTAGAGAAGTTGATTCTGAGAATTTAATTCAATCAAGTATGGGAACGGCAATACACGATAGTGTTGAAAAAGCTTGGAAAAATAAAGATAAGGTTGTTGAAATAATGGAATCACTTGGATACATAGCTTCTTCGTCCATATATGACGAAGTCATATTGGAACGAAGAAGTGAAAAAGAAATAAATGGTTTTATAATTTCTGGACAATTTGATATTGTCTTCAGAGGATCTGTTTGTGACATAAAAAGTACATCAGTATATTCATATATATTTGGTTCAAAGGAAGAAGATTATAAACTACAAATGAGTATTTATAAATGGCTCAACCAAGATATAATTACAGACGATTATGGATATATTGAATATGTATTTACAGATTGGTCAGCAATGAAAGCAATACAGGATTCACAATACCCTCAGAAACGAATTATAAGCCACAAAATAAAGCTTTTAAGTATTTCTGAGACTGAAGATTGGATTATAAATAAATTGGCTCAGGTGTCTCTATATGAATCATTAGATAATAGTAAACTAATTAGATGTTCCGATGAAGAATTATGGAGAACTTCAGATAAATATAAATATTACAAGAAAAATAAAGCTGGTATAGTTAATTACAGTAGAGCAACCAAAGTATTTTCAAATGAATTTGAAGCAAATCATAAGAGAGATACAGAAGGTGGTGCTGTTATTCTAATTAAAGGCGAAATAAAAAGATGTAAATATTGTAATTTTACAAATATATGTGAACAATATCTAGAATATAAAAAGGAAGGATTAGTGTGATAAAGATAATTGCACATTCAAAAGCAAGTATTGATGGGGTAGAAGTAAAACTTATGGGAGATAGCACATTTTATTATCTTGATAAATTATTGCTGCTACAGACAGAAATGGATCTAAATACTGTTGAGCTTAAAGTTGTGTATGTATGTAGTGTATTGACAAAAGAAGAAAGAGAAATATTCAATAGATTGGTTGAAAGATTAAATTTCCCTGAGTTAAAGAAAAAAGAAATTATTATTGACGGGATGAGCCTGAGTGTATGAGTAGATTGCGTAAAAATATGACTGGTGAATATATATATATTAGTAAAAATATATATCCAACTACTGCTATTTTTTACAACAATAACAAAATAATAAAGTCAGAACAAGTAGATGATTTTGATAATTATGTAAAAACTATCATTGAAATGGTTAACAATAAAGATAATGAATTAAACAAAATCATATTCAGTTATGATGTACACGAAATAATATTAAATAAAATTGGTGTAGCAAAGTTTAGCTTCAACAAAAAAGGATAAAAATGGAATACAAATACAATAAAATGCAAGAAAAAATAGTTGATATATTAGTTTCTAAGACAGGGAACGAAGATAGAAGCTTTTTTAGGGTTATGGTTGCATATAAATTTTCAGAATTAGCTTCAAATATGAGATGTACTGTTGAATTCGCAGGAACGTCAAATATACCAGTCAATATGTATGCACTTGATTTAGCACCATCTGGGTATTCAAAAAATGCTTCTATGAATGTCTTGGAAAAAGAAATATTCAAAAAATTTAAAGATAAATTTATGAATAAAATGTTGCCTGATATCTCTAGCTTTAATCTTGAGCAAGTAGCTACAGATTACTCTATGATAGCTGGACTTCAGATGGCTGATTCAAGAAAAACAATAGACAAAGAATACAATGCACTGCCTAAGTTTATATATCAATTTGGAGCATCAACTCCCGAGGGATTTAAGGCTATGAGAGCTAAGCTATCTATGGCTGGAATTGGAGCAACAAATAATATTGTTGATGAAATTGGAAGCAATTTATCTAACAATAAAGAAACATTGGCTATCCAACTAGAATCATACGATATGGGCGATAGCAAACAAAAACTAATTAAATCCGATGGTGGCAATAGTGACCTAAGAGGAGCAGTACCAAGTAATTTGTTTTGTTTTGGAACGCAATCTAAGCTACTAGATGGAGGGGATGTTGAAAAACAATTTTTTGAACTATTAGAAACAGGATATGCCAGAAGGTTTATTGTGGGATTTATAAATAAAAACACAAGAAGCACGGAACTAACTGCCGAGGAAATGTATGAAAAAATTATGAGTTCTACTGTTGATTCGGATTTGGATGAATTATCTTATTTTTTTGAAGATTTAGCGAGAGGCGAACATTACAATAAGCACATAAAATTATCAAAAGAAACAACTATAGAACTCATTCAATATAGAATAGATTGTGATAATAAAGCAAATAATTTAAAAGAACACGAAGGAATATTAGAGGCAGTAATTAGGCACAGTTATTGGAGGGCGTTAAAATTAGCTGGTGCTTATACGTTTATCAGTAGAGAGAATGAGATAACTTCTGAAACATTATTTAATGCAATTTCTTTAGTAGAACAATCTACTTTATGTTTTAAATCAATGCTAGCGAGAGACAAGGCATATGTTAGATTAGCAAAATATATTGCAAGTATCAATAAAAAGGTTACTCAAGTTGATTTATTAGAAGATTTAGCTTTCTACAGAGGAACGGAAGCACAAAAAAGAGAGCTTATGCATTTAGCTATAGCTTACGGGTATAACAATAACATAATAATAAAGAATACTATCAAAGATGGTGTTGAGTTTTTTGAAGGAGAATCTCTTCTTAAAACAGACATTAATGCTATTGGTTGCTCTTGGAGTAGAGACATTACTGAAGGATTTACCTCAGCGATAACTTCTTTTGAAAAACTACATCAACTAGTTTGTAAAACTGGGTTTCATTATACTGCCCATTCGTTTACTGATGGTCATAGGAAGTCAGAGAATGCCATAGAAGGCTTTAATTTGTTGATACTTGATGTTGACAGTGGATTACCGATAGAAGTGTGCAAAATACTCTTGAAAGACTTTATGTATCTTATTGCTACAACCAAGAGAAATACTGAAGCTCATAACAGATATAGAATTATATTACCAATGAGTCATATGCTGAAGTTAAATCCTGGTGATTATAAACAGTTTATGAAGAATGTATTTACTTGGCTCCCTTTTAAGAGCGATGAGCAAACGAGCGATATAGCAAGAAAATGGGAATCATTTGCTGGTGAATATTTTTACAATGATGGTAAATTATTTGATGTTATGGATTTTATTCCAAATACTCCAAAAGAAAGTAAGTACAGGGATAGAATTGAAAAAATAGGAAACAGTGATACTCTGCAAAGATGGTTTTTGATTAACTATAAAGATGAGGATGGAAGAAATAATACATTAATAAAATATGCATTAGCATTGTTAGACGATGGTATGAATAGTGAAAATATAAGACATAGTGTTAATGATATGAATAACAAATTAGAGCAACCATTAGGGGAGCTTGAAATAGAAAGCACTGTGATGAAAACTGTGATTAAAAAAGAATATGAAAGAGAATTAGCATAATAAAATTGGCATTAAATGTAAACATAGGTGTATGAATATTAAAAATTTTTGGTTGTGGTGGTCAAGAAATATGTTTAATTAGCACAAATATAAGTACAGAAGTTTAAATTACATTTATATAAGTCCAATATATTTTGCAAAATATTTCAAAAAAAGGAGAAAAATATGGGAGTATCTTGTATGATTCTAGGAGAAAGTGGTAGAGGAAAAAGTAGAAGTATAAAATCTATGAATCCAAAAGAGACAATAGTAATAAAATCTATATCAAAACCATTTCCGTTTAGGAGTTCAGAATGGACAAAATTAAGTAGCGATGGATTATCTGGAAGCATAATATCTACAGATAAATATAATGTAATAGAAAGCATAATTATAAAAGCAAAATCTCTTGGTAAAAAAGTTGTTATCATAGATGATGCTCAATATTTAATGGCAAATGAGTTTATGAATAAGTCTGCCGATAAAGGGTTCGAT
>DYPS01000107.1:4717-6734 GCA_020719775.1 Desulfosporosinus sp.
CAAAGAAAGCTAAAACAATTGGTAAAATGTTAGATGACAAAATTACTTTAGAGGGGATGTTTACTATTGTGCTAAATGCAGAAAAGGAAAATCAAAACTATTTCTTCACTACTCAAAATAGTGGTGCAGATACAGCCAAGAGCCCAGAAGGAATGTTTGAAACATTTAGAATAGAAAATGACTTAAGATTTGTAGATGATGCTATTTGTGACTACTACAATTTCGATAAACAAACAAAATAATAAACAAAAAAAGGAAATAAAATGAGTTTTTTCAAAGATTTAAAAGCAGCAAGTGATGTACAAAAAGTAGAAGATAGAGTAGGTGGAGCTGGATTTGCAAAAATAGATGCAACTGGATTATATAAATTTACAATAGTAAAAGCATATGCAGGAAAATCATTAGGAGGAGCATATAATGTTACTATCCATTTTAAAGAAGATAATGGTGCTAAGTTTTCTATAGTAGAATATATAACTTCTGGAACAGAAAAAGGGAGTAAAGAATATTATCTTGATAAAGATGGAAACAAACAACCACTTCCTGGTTATAATAAAATTAAAAATCTTGATAATTTACTTGGATATGATAGAGAGTTTCCTGAAACTAGACTTGGACAAGTTATGTTATGGGATTATGATTCAAAAGCAGAAGTACCAGTTGAGAAAGATATTGTTACAGAATGGATTGGGAAAAAAGTTTCTGCATTAATTATTAAAAAATTAGAAGATAAATATAACAATACTACTCAAACAGATATAAAATTTGAGGTTGAACATTTTCTTGACTACAAAACGAATCAAACTAGAAATGAAAAATTTAACAATCTATCTGGATTTAAAGACAAATGGTTGGAAGTACATACTGCTGACTTTGTCGTTGATAAAAGAGTTGGAAGTAAGGAGTCAGTTACAGGAACTCCATTACATAATGTTACAGTTGAAAGCAATGACTTTCCATTCGATTTTTAGTGAGAAATATTAGCCTCTGCAGTAGTGCTAGTTTTAGTTTTGGTAAAGTTACCAAAGCTAATTCTTTTATTATTAATAATAGAATAATTTATGTCACAAAAAAAGATTCAACAGGAAATCAATGCTCTTTATATGTAGCATTTGATTACAAGTCAGGAATACAGTTGGGGTTTTCTTCTTCAAAAGAAAAACTTTGTAAAATGCTTGAAAGACTGATTGACACAGAGGCAATAGAAGAACTGGAGTTAAAATGTATGAGCTAGTAATATTTGGAAATCCAATTGCAGCTTCAAGACCTAGAGTAACTAGATGGAGTACATATTATAAGGAGCCATATAATAGCTATAAAAGCTTTTTAAGAGCCAAGGTAGTAGAAAGTATAGCTAATAGTAATTTTACACCATTTGATGCTTCTTTGCCTCTTAAAATGTATATTACATTTGAAATGGAAATCCCAAAAAGCTTTTCAACCAAAAAGAGATTATCTCTTGAGGGAACTTATGTTGTAAAAAAACCAGATATTGATAATTTAAGTAAAAGTTGTTTTGATGCAATGAATAAAATTGTGTATAATGATGATAGTCAAATAGTCGAAATAATTGTTAAAAAAGTTTATAGCTTTGAACCAAAAACAATAATAAAAATAGAGGAAATAAGATGAAAACAAAACAAGATAAAGAAATATTAAAGCAAAGAGCTTCACAATATGGTTCAGCAGAAGAGTCTTTCGGGAGAATAGCTAACTTATGGAGTTCTTATATTGGAACAAGAATATCTCCTGTACAGGTAGCTAATATGATGACTTTACTTAAGATAAGTAGAAGTGTAACAGCAATAGATGAAACACTAAAAGATTGCTATGTAGATGCAAGAAATTATTTAACATTAGCAGAGGAATTATTAAATGATTAAGATGTTAGATTTAAGCAATAAAAGCGATAGAGAACTTGTAGCATTAAAAAATAGAATGAAGACTTCAGATGCCGATGTCGATACTAAGATAGCGAACATAGAAGCAATAGATGCTAAACTACTAGGTAAAAATT
>DYPS01000201.1 GCA_020719775.1 Desulfosporosinus sp.
TAACCGAAACAGCTTGAACCATGATTAAGGCTGAATAAATAACAATCATATAATAATAAAAGAGTTAATATTTGCATTTATGAAAAACAGCGTAATTATCATTAGGATCGACGCCCAACTGAAGTTAAACTCAATTTTTAATTTACTATGGAGTTTATGTTGGTTATTTTAGTACTATTTTTGAGACACCGTACATGATGAGAATGCTACCGCATAGACAAACAACATTAATGTCTTATTTATATCTTAGTACTTTCAGCAGATATCCTAAAACTACTCCTATGAACCCAATCATGGTCATTATCCCGAAATTTTTAGTAATTGTAAGCCCATAGCTGAAGAACAATTGTGCGAATGATAAAGGAATTCCTTGGTATAGAATCGACCATAGAAAGGAGGACAGTCTAAATTCCTGCTTAACTGTGGTGAGAGGGTATAAGCATCCACTGAATCCCATTAGGATAATCCCTAAATGAAAATTGAGCTGATAATGAGAGGCATTTTTAATTTTTTTGACGAGGATAACCGCGTATGCCCATCCAACTACAAATATTGTGAGAGTGACACTGGCTAAAAGTTGAAAAATTGGTTGATCGGCTTATGGTCGATAGTATTTGAACTCAGAATTATTGATATCGTCGAAGCCGAGAAAACTGTAAAGGATATGTCCGTTTATTGTAAGAAGGACTCCAAGAAAGGAGCCGATGACTCCATATAATTGACGGCGGGTGATTTCGATTTTATTTACAAAGTAGTCTATGGTGAGTACGAAGAGGGGTCCTGCGGAGTATATTGTGTGCACGACGGTGATGGGAAGATAGAAAAAACATTGCGCGAAGATGAGTCCGTACACACTGAGGAGTATGTGCCGAATTGTCATGTTTTTGATTGATTATGGAGATATGTTTTAGTTTTTGCTTGTGAGGGCGACGGGGAGATTGAAGAGAAGGAGACAGAATGCCCTGCTGAGATTGGAAGAGAAAGAATCGATGCCATGCTAGCTGACGTAGAGAAAGCCAAGCACCCAAATGAGACTGGCGATGCCCCAGCTGAGATAGGCGGTGCGATCTTGTCCGATGAGTGATATCGATTTATCAAAAAGGATTTGCATTTTAGTGTAATTATAATTTTGATCAACAGTTGCTTCTTAAAAAATATAAATTTATGAACATTTTAGGTTGAATTGTTTTTCCTTTCATCAAAAAGTACCTTCTTTTTAATAAATTATTGTCTAATAAATATATCCGGCAATAAAATATTCTTCATTAAGATCAAATT
>DYPS01000202.1 GCA_020719775.1 Desulfosporosinus sp.
TTTTTGTCTTCTTTTAAGATTTTTAGTGACTTGAGTTTTGATTTAGTATAAAAAATGAGACATTCAGCCTATAAACCTTCAGTAGAAAGACGGTCTCATGAAAGTTGTATATCGATCTCGTAAACCAGTCAAACGTTGTCGTCGTGGAAAATCAACTAATTTGAATTTTTCCAGTAATAATAATGTCCTTTTTAGTATAAATACAGGAGCTTACACATGTATATCCTCTTTACTTGTTATTGATTTTTTTTCATTATGCTTGAAACTGTTACTTCTATTAATTGTAATTTTGGTAATTTTTTACTCTATCTCACACCCTATTTTACATGATAATACCAGTTCTATTCCTCTAATGTTTCTGAATACCAATAAACATATAAGTAAAGACGGATTGAAATCACTTATCAATATGATTGACCCAATGAATAAGCGAAATAATCTTAATAAAAGAGATGTTGTAAGGTTTATAAAAAAATTGAATTCAAAAGATAAGCGTATTCTTGAGCTATCTAAAGAGAATAACGCTCTAAAAAAGAAGATTTCACGGGATAAAACGTGTAATACTTCTGTAAATCAAATATTAAAATTGAACAACTCGGTGATTCATCACAATTTTGAAGCAATCATAATAAATAAAAATCATGAAACTACAATAAATTCAGATAACACAAGGATTGAATCTCTTGAAATACAACAAAATATAGTCAATAGCAAATCAAATGATGAAAAAGAACTTATTTGTCAACTAACCTCGATTTTACCCGTTTCTAGTGAGTCATCTGAAAAGGAAGCTGGACGGCTTATCAATACACTGTTTGAAGTTAAAACCTCGTTTCGATCATTTGCTAAAACGATTACCGTAATGAAAAAGAATAATCTTTATAAAGGAAAATACTGCCCAAGTAGTAGTTCCTTGATTCGATGGTCAATTAGAGCTGGAATATCTAAATTGACACATGTTCATCATTATTCTGAACCGTGTATCGATATAATGGATCACTGGATTGGTGCAAGCAACCAAAAAATTTTTGCCGTATTACGATTAAGACTTTCAACATATCAAACTGTTATGAGTCAGTCACGAGCGTTAACGTTGAAAGATTTTGACATAATTGATTTACAGGTTGTACAAAAGTCAACGGGTGATGATGTTTGTAATCATTTAATCAAGCTGTACTCCGTTCATTGCCAGCCCTTAGCTATTATATCTGACCGGGGAGGCGATTTAAACAAGGGACTTCGATTGTACAACGAAAAAAATCCTAATAACATCA
>DYPS01000203.1 GCA_020719775.1 Desulfosporosinus sp.
TGTCTTGTCCTAAAATAAGTCTACAAGTTAAACATTAATTTAAGCGATACTTTTATACACATTTTCTGGTGTTTTAAAATTCAAAGATAAGTGTAATCTTACTTCATTGTATAATTTTATTGCATTTTTTGCAGCTCTTTGTGCGTGTGATACATCAAAAAAGGTTTGATCTAAATAAAATTCGTCCTTTAATATCCCATTAACTCGCTCTGCTATTGCGTTTTCATAGCAATGTTTTTCTTCGGTCATACTTATTCTAATATTACTTTTTTTAAGTTCATTTACGTACTGATTGCTACAATATTGAACTCCTCTATCCGAGTGATGAATAAGCCCGTCTATGTTTGAAGAACGTCTGAGAGCTAATTTGAGGGCTCTCAGACTTCCTGTTAATTCAAGGGTGTCACTCACATCAAAGCCTATTATTTTGCGTGAATAAACATCGGTTATAAGTGCTAAATAACAAAAACCATTTACTGTTCTAATGTAAGTAATATCTGACACCCAAACTTGATTAATACGTTCTATTTCAATATCTTTTATCAAGTTATTATACTTGTGGAAATGGTGGTATGAATTGGTCGTTTTAAACGATGCTTTCTTTCTTGTTACCAACATATTTTCTGCTCGTAAAATATCGAAAAGTTTATCTCTGCCTACTTTCAAATCATTCTTTTTAAACGGTTGTTCTAAGGCATTGTGTAATTTCCTACACCCTTCTCTGGGCAATGTATCTCTACGTTCTTTAATCAGTGATATTACTTTTTGTTTTACCTTTTCTTGTTTGACAAAACGCTTTTGATACTTGTAATAAGCATCTCGGGTTAAATCGTATTCTAAACAAAGTTCTGATGTGCCATAAGAACCTGTTATTTTTGATTTATCTACTGATTTCATTAGGCTTTTGTGTTTAAGTTTTTTTTTAACTCTTCTACATCTTTATAGCCTAAGTTCTCGGCTGCTACTTCCAAGTAACTATCTTGAACCATTTTTTCTAAATCCTTCTTTATTAGTAAGTCTTTTAACTGTTTTACTTCTTTTTGCAAGGCTTTTAGTCTGCTTATTTCATCTCTTGTTTCTACCATAACACGTGTGTTCATTAAGTCTTTACGGTCATACTTCTTTATCCATTCATTAATAGTACTGGATTGGATACCATAAATTAATCCTAATTGTCTTTTACTGTATTTTCCGGTACTAAGTTCGGATAAAATTTTCAATTTAAAACTTTCACTATAACGTCTAGTTACTCCATCATTTTTATACATATTCT
>DYPS01000204.1 GCA_020719775.1 Desulfosporosinus sp.
TAAATCAATTATTTCTATTTTTGTTTTTATCCAATACAATCCATGGATAGCACCAGTGATAGTACTGAGTATTATTGGTATCATTTGGCTTGTTTTGGAGAATATAAGCAAAAAGAAGAAAGTTTAATTCCAATAAAAAACTTACATTTAGACAATAAATAAAAAGTTAAAAAAGATACAATGATTGATCTATTTTTATTTTTTTTGATAAAGGGGAAAACATGAAAAGCTACATAGCAGGTATCGTCGGGGCGTTTTTGCTTTTAGGTTGTGAAGGTGATGCACAACAAGAATTGCCCAAAAATCAAACAGAAACGATCGAGGAGCAGTTGATTCAAGATTCAAACGAATCTAATACAAACAATACTCCATTTCCCGACTACGAACTTGTTTGGAGTGATGAGTTTGACGGAGATGTGCTTGATGAAAGCAAATGGAGCCATAGATATCCTAATAGAAAACGTAAATTTGGATACATAAGTCCTAAGAGTATCGTTGTGAGTCATGGAACCTTAAAAAATACTATTTACATTGAAGACAATAAGACATGCGTTGGAATGATAGGTACAGAAGGAAAGTTCGAAACAAAGTATGGATATTTTGAAATGAGAGCCAAACTTCCAAATATCAAAGGACCTCAATCAGCTTTTTGGCTCCAAAGTCCAACCTATGGTCAAATCATAGGCGATCCTGAAAATTCTGGCGTTGAGATAGATATATTTGAATATGTCAAAACAGATCCTACAAAAGTACATTTTACGATACATTGGGATGGCTATGGCGAAGATCATAAAAAAAATTACTACGGATTAGAATATCCACAAATACAAGATGGGGATTGGCATACATTTGGATTGCTATGGAGAATAGACGCTTATGAATTTTATGTTGATGGCATATTGAGAGACACAAAAACCGTTGCCATTTCCAATGTAAATCAATATATGATTATTAGTGCAGACATTAGTGGATGGGGCGGTAGTGTAGATGGTGAAATATTGCCTGACCAATTTGAAATTGACTACGTGCGAGTGTACCAAAAACCATAGAATGGTCGTTGTATTTTATTTTTGTTCTACCTATTCACATTGATTTTAGCTCAAGATATCTTGTATTATTTGTATGAATGGTAGTCCAGTCAATCTCAAATTCATCTTTAAAGATACTCTATAGCAATCAAAATAAAACAGATTTAAAATCTCTAAGTAAAATGATGATTAATTTTTGGAAATCTATCGACATTTTTTCGTGTAGCTTTGGCA
>DYPS01000022.1 GCA_020719775.1 Desulfosporosinus sp.
TTTACTCCATAATATATTTGACTTTATCTTTATACACCACATGGCAAGAAAGACAACTATTGCTTAGCTCATTTGAAGCTTCCAAAGCTTTTTGCCAATCTTTTTTATTGACCGCTTCTTCAATTGCTTCTACATCTTCATCCATCTTTTTATCATAAAACACAAGCATAGATTTAAAACCAGTTTGGTCATCTTTTCCCATAATGACCCACGGACTTTTTCTTGGTGCTGGATGGGTTCGTATAAAATCTATCCCTCCATCAACTAGCAACCTATTCATAGATATTATGCCAGTTTGAATATTATTGCTTGCCATACCTATCCCAGCCATAAGTTGCCTGTAGGTTATATCCTCTTTTTTGATTTTACAAGTTTTTCTGCTGTTTTTTCTTGTGCAAATAAAGAAATAGAAAGAAATACTCCTATTAATACTGTTGAAGTTTTATATATATTTTTCATTAATTTACCCCTTAGATGGCGATTTTGGATGCTAATGTTTTTCTTTGAGTTTCACTTAATATGCTCAAAATTTTTTCAACAGCTTTTGCTTGAGCTTCTATCATATCTTTTGATATAGAAGTTCTATCTTTGATAAATTTTTCTTTATCAAAATTACCGTCTTTATCCATAAAAACAACATTCTCTTTATCTTTAAAAGTATCAAATCTTTGCTCTTTTAAGTCAAGCATCACTTTTCTTATCTCTCTCCATTGGCTTTTTGACAAATCCATATCAGAAATAGTCATCATAATCTCTTTTATACCATTGTTAGCAACATCACCTTTTTTCATAAATGGCATTATGTGTTCCCTGTCACATTCACCAAAACTTTTTGCTCCACCAAATGCATACACAGAACTTGTTGCTACCATTGCCACTAAACTTAATTTCAAGAACTTTGTTCTCATTTTTTATCCTTTTTGTTAATTTGTAATGAAAGTATAGAATGTGAGGATAAGTGTTTACCCAAGTAAAGGTAAATGAAGGTAAATATTTTTATAAAAAAATTATATTACAAAATAGTCAGTGCTTTAAACACCATAAAACCAATCTTTTGATGAATTTTGAGAAAAAGGATATTGTTCCTCGAACTCCTCTTTTGTAAAATTAAATCGATAATTTTCAATATACTCTAAGAGTAATTTATAAGCATCATTTATCTCTTGAAATTTTTCTGTATCTCCATTTTGTGTATCAGGATGATGGAGTTTTGAAAGTTCAAGATATCTCTTTTTGATGCTATTTTTATCCGCTTTGTAAACAATATCAAAAAGCTCAACTGCTTTTTGGAATTTTTCGTATTCTATAAAAGCCATTAGAAAGTCAAGATTTTTTGTGATTGCATAACCCAATGTGCCAAATCATCCATTGTTCCTTGGACATCATCATTAAAATATGGTTGATTTTTATTGAGCCCACATCTTGCCATACAAGTACCACAGACTTTTAATTCTATACCATCTAAATAGAGCTTTTTAAGCATCTCAACCAAATCAAATTCATAAAAATCTGGTTTTTTAGTTGTATCTCTTGCCAAATCAACAGCATCATTCATCAAAAATATTTTGATGGATTCCCCTTTTTTATGTAAAGTTTTGGCTAGTCGTAAAGCATTCCAAATAACATCTGTTCCATTATACGGTTGTTGATTTAAAATAAATAAAATTCCCATTCGTTGATCCTTTGTTATATGTTCATATGTATGAAGTTAAATAACTAAATAACGAGTAACTATACTCTGATATCCTAAAAAATTTCTTTTATAGAAAATGAAATATTTTTGAAAGAGACTGTTAATATTTAGGCTTTTTTACAATATAAATCTTAGTGCAAAATCCACCTTTCTTACAAATATCAATATTAATACCATTTGTTTCATTTGTTTTTGTAAAAGAGGTTATATCTTTTATTAATGGATTTCCATTGTAAAATAAAATTGTCTCCTTTAGTGTAAGATTTGAAAGGGTAGAGTCATCTTGTATTTTCTGTTCTAAAAATAATCTTGTTGTTTCAAAATCAATTTTTGTGATAGTTATGGTAAAAGTTTTTTCATTTTGTTGATTAAGAACTTTTAAAATATTAAGCGCTGAAAATAATATTATAGAGCTTATTGTTATGGAAAAAATAATTTCTATAAGGGTAAACCCTTTTTTATTTGGTAAAAATAAATTCTTTTCCATCATTGATAATCCCATGTTTTTGATAGTTATTGTGAGTATTTTGGAGTTCGTTATAGGTTGAGAAGCTTGTTGGATTATTTATAAATTTTGTAAATCCACTTATTATTACCGAAATAATAATAAGACAGAGGAGTGTTTCTATAAGAGTGAAACTATTTTTTTCCAAGCTCACATGCTTTGTCATAGGCACTTTTGATAGCTTCTATCATCCCATTTCTTACACCATTTTTTTCCATCGAAGCATATCCACTTGCAGTTGTTCCCCCTGGACTCATTACGGAGTCTTTGATTTCGCTTGGCTTTGTATCTACTAACATTGGAGCAAATCCAGCAAACAGTCCTTGGACCAAAGTGTTTGCATCATTTCTAGCAAGTCCAGCATTGACACCACCATCACTCAAAGCTTCGGCGATAAGTGCTAAAAATGCAGGACCACTTCCAGCTACAGCTGTTGCTATATCTATCTCTTTTTCTGTTTTAAGCCAAAGCGTTTCCCCAATATTTCCAAATATCTCCAAAGCACTCTCTTTTAAAGCCCCATCTCCCGTAAGTGTTGTCATAGATTTTTGGTAACTTGCAGCAACATTTGGCATCGTTCTTATATAGGCAGTTGCTTTGATTTTTTCTTTGAGGGTTTCTAGTTTAGTCCCTGCTAAAACAGAATACAAACTATTTGCACATCCTGTTAATTTTGGTGCTAAATCATCCAAAGAGTTTGGTTTCACACAAAGGATGATATTTTTACCATTGATCTCATTTGTATCGTCAAGGAGATAAGTTTCTATTTCGGCGATCTCATTTTTTAAATTATTAAGTGTTGTTTGATTTCGTCCATACACTTCAATATTGTATTTCCCTAAAAGCCCTTTTATCATAGCTTTTGCCATATTTCCATTTCCGATAAATGTTAATTTTGTCATCTTGGTACCTTTATGATATAAATTGTAAATTATTATAACGATTTAAGTGTTAAAGTTTCTAAAAAGCACTATAATATCCCCTTAAATTTTGGAGATACCAATTATGACAAATACAATAAAAATATTTAATGCAAACGAAAATAATCTTAAAAATGTTTCTTTAGAGATACCAAAAAATAAACTTATCGTTTTTACTGGGCTTAGTGGAAGTGGAAAATCAACTTTGGCTTTTGACACACTTTATGCAGAAGGGCAAAGACGATATATTGAATCTCTCTCAGCCTATGCAAGACAATTTCTTGGAAAAATTGGAAAACCTGATGTTGAGAGGATTGAGGGACTTACTCCTGCTATTGCGATTGATCAAAAAACAACCTCTAAAAATCCACGAAGTACAGTAGGGACAATTACTGAAATATATGATTATTTAAGACTTTTGTATGCAAGAGTAGGGGTGCAACACTGTTATAAATGTGGGAAAAAGATATCAAAAATGTCTAGTAGTGATGTCATTGAACAAGTTTTAAATCTTCCTGATGAGTCTAAAATAGTTATTTTAGCACCACTTGTCAATCGTAAAAAAGGGACTTTTGCTGATTTATTTGATTCTATACGATCAAAAGGATATGTTAGAGCGATGGTTGATGGGGTGATGGTTCGACTTGACGAAGAGATAGAGCTTGGAAAATCACAAATGCATACGATTAAAGTTGTTATCGATAGGGTTGTAGTTAAAGATGAAAATAGACAAAGAATCGCCGAAGGTGTCGAAAAAGGGCTTAAGGAGAGTTTTGGAGAACTTGAAATTGATGTGTTAAATCATGAAGAGGTTGGGGTGGAAGCTCATATTCACTATAGTGAACATATGGCTTGTTTTGATTGTAAAATCTCTTTTGAACCACTTGAACCACTTAGTTTTTCATTTAATTCTCCAAAAGGTGCTTGCTCATCTTGTGATGGTTTGGGAATACGATATGCACTTGATATGAAAAAAGTGATAAATGAAGAACTTTCTATCGAAGATGGAGCAGTGAAGGTGATCTATGGATTTAATAAAGGGTATTATTTTAAAATGCTTCAAGCTTATTGTGAAGAGGCAAAAATAAATATGAAAATACCATTTAGAGAGTTGGAGGCACATGAAAGAGGGGCAATTTTACACGGAGGGGTTGAGGAATTTTCTTTTTTTTGGAAACGCCATAAACTGACTCGTAAATGGGAAGGGATCGCGAAAATCGCATATGATATGATAAAATCTGAGGGTGATAGCGAAGAGTATATGAGCGAGAAAAAATGTGATAGTTGTGGTGGATATAGACTTAAACCAGCTAGTTTGAGTGTTATGGTTGCTGATAAAAAAATAAGTGATATTTTGAATATGCCAATTGAAGATAGCTACACTTTTTTCCATAATGAGGCTAATTTTTCTTATTTTAACAATCAAAATTCTACGATCTC
This sequence comes from Desulfosporosinus sp., assembly GCA_020719775.1. Taxonomy (GTDB): domain Bacteria; phylum Campylobacterota; class Campylobacteria; order Campylobacterales; family Arcobacteraceae; genus CAIJNA01. Next base: position 4,559 of record DYPS01000022.1, read on the forward strand.
TGCACCTATTTTAAAAGAGATAAAAGAGAGAATATTTTTCCTTTTTGATGTAGGGCTTGGGTATATTACTTTGGGACGAGATGCAAGGACTATTAGTGGTGGAGAAGCTCAAAGAATAAGGGTTGCTAGTCAAATAGGAAGTGGACTGACAGGTGTTTTGTATGTCTTAGACGAGCCTAGTATCGGACTTCATGAGAGAGATACAGCAAAACTTATCAAAACTCTTTTGGCTCTTAGAGATAAAGGAAATACAGTAATCGTTGTCGAACACGATAAAGAGACGATGGAAGCTGCCGATTTTATTGTTGATATTGGACCAAATGCTGGAAAATTTGGAGGGGAGGTTGTTTTTAGCGGTACGATGGAAGAGCTTCTCAAATCAAATACCTTAACAGCTGATTATCTAAGTGGTCGAAAAGAGATCAAGTACTACAAAAGAAGACCACAAGAGGAGTGGATAGAGATACACAATGTGAACCTTAATAATATCAAAGGGTTAAGTGTAAAGATTCCACTCAAAAATCTTGTTGCAATCACAGGTGTGAGTGGAAGTGGAAAATCTTCACTTATTTTACAAACACTTCTTCCTGTAGCAAAAGAGCTTTTAAATCATGCGAGAAAAGTAAATAAAATAGATGGTGTGAGTATCGATGGATTGGAAAAAATGGATAAAGTTATCTATCTTGACCAATCGCCAATTGGACGAACTCCACGATCAAATCCTGCAACTTATACAGGACTTATGGATGATTTACGAAAACTTTTCACAGAAACCAAAGAGGCGAAACTAAGAGGTTATCAGGTAGGGAGATTTTCATTTAATGTCAAAGGGGGAAGATGTGAAAAATGTCAAGGGGAGGGGGAACTCAAAATTGAGATGCACTTCTTGCCTGATATTATGGTTATTTGTGAAGATTGTAAAGGGAAAAGATATAATGCTCAAACTTTAGAGATAACCTATAGAGGTAAATCTATCGCTGATGTTTTGGAGATGAGTGTCACTGAAGCGTATGATTTTTTTGTGAAAGTACCAAAATTACACCAAAAACTAAAAACTTTAATGGATGTAGGACTTGGATATATCACCCTTGGGCAAAATGCAGTTACAATGAGTGGTGGAGAAGCTCAAAGGATAAAACTCTCTAAGGAGCTCAGTAAAAAAGATACAGGAAATACCTTGTATATCCTCGATGAACCAACTACTGGACTTCATTTTGCTGATGTGGATAGACTGACTCAAGTGTTACATCATCTTGTAGATATGGGAAATAGTGTGATTGTAATCGAACACAATTTGGATGTTGTACGAAATGCAGATTATGTTATTGATATGGGTTATGAAGGTGGAGCAAAGGGGGGACAAATTATCGCCTTAGGGACCCCTGAAGAGGTTGCAGCGACTTCTAAAGAAACCGGGAGCTATACGGGATATTATTTAGCTAAAGAGCTATAAAATATCAAAAAAAGCTATATGGTTATAAGCGAGATCAATCTCGATTGAACAAAAATTTTACTTCAAAATTGTCTATTTTGTCTAATTTTTGAATTTCATCTTGAATGATATAATGTTTATGAGAAGAAGAGATTATTAAAGTTTTTCCATCAAGTTGATAATTGTATCTATATTTTAGATACTCAGTATTTAAAATACTGTTAAGACTATGAATATAACTTAACCATCTGATAATTTTAAGCTCTGGTAACAAATTTCTAAAATCTTTGATATCACTTTCTTTTGGAAGTTTTTTTGTAGAATATTTAATAATCGTTGAGATTAAAATTCTTTCTTCATGAGAAAATCCATAATTGAGCCCATTAAGTATAAAATTTGCACTAAGTTCTGTATTTTTATAATAATTTAAACTAATTCCAATTTGTTGTAATTTTGCAGCTATCACAAGAAATGATTTGTATTTATTTTCAAGGTTATGAATAGGCGCTAATACATCAAAAAGCTTACCAATATTATTTCCAAGATAAGCTGTTTGTTTTTCATCATCAACAAATCTATCTAGTAAACTTCGGACACTTATTTGGAAATTTGACGGAAGTTTATGATTTGATGTTCTTAAAATATCTGTTAAATAAACACCTTCCCGTACACCTACACCAGAAGTTACAACATTTTTAACATTTAAATATTCCAAAATTGTTTTAAATATAAAAGTTCCTGTTTTGATTGTGTCATATCTATCAGCTCGTATACCAAGAGATAAAAGTTTATTTGTTGATTTTGCATCTAAGATGTTTTCAAATAAAGTAGCTGCATTTTCAGTTTTATAGGAAAACCCATGAAGAGAGTCAAAGGGATGTTTTGAATTGATGATAATAGCGCGACTAAGTGCTCTTGCTGTACCACCAAGTCCTACAACTTTCCCTATTTCTTTATATTCATTTGGAAGAGTGGAGAGTTGATTGATAATATATTGCTTTGCTCCATTTAAATCATCTTTATCAAAAAATAACTCTTTAAGTCTAACTGTCCCAATATTTAAAGAGATTGTTTTAACTATATTTTTTTTCACAACAAGAGCGAATTCTGTACTTCCACCACCAATATCAACAGTTGTAAAATTATTATCTTTAAGGAGATTACTAGCACCAACAGCACCATAATATGCTTCTTTTTCTCCATCAATAACTTTAATATCAATTCCTAGTTCTTTTTTAACTTTTGATAAAAAAATATTTCTGTTTGGAGCATCTCTTAATGCTGAAGTAGCTACACAAAGGATTTTTCTTGATTTAAGATTTTTAGCAATATGGATAAAAGATTCCATCGCATGAAAAGCTCTTTCCATTGGAATCTCTTGAAGATAGCCGTTGTCTTGATAAGAATTTTCTGAGATTTTTACTTTTGATTTTGTTTCATTAATAAGATGAAAAGCGAAACGACTTGTTTTTTTGAAGACTACCATTCGCATTGAATTGGAGCCAATGTCAATGATAGTTGTTATTTTTGCCATTTATTAATAATCTTCTTCTTGAAGTTGTTGGAATTTGAATTTAAGTTCTTGTATTGTTTCTTCATTATCTGGATCAATAACAATACAATCAACAGGACAGACTTCAACACATGCTGGTTCTTCATAGTGTCCAACACATTCTGTACATCTATCACTATCTATGATATATATCGGATCCCCTTCTTCGATAGCATCATTTGGGCATTCTTCTCTGCAGGCATCACATGCTATGCAATCATCTGTTATCATTAATGACATAATTATTTCCTAGGTTAAAATTAAAGTCTGGAGTTATATCCTAATAACCTTTAACAACCTCTTTAATATTTTGAAAAATAGTGATATTGCTAGAGACTAATAAAAAATCTTCATTTTGAAAAATAAATAATTCTTTACAAATAAATAAAGCAGCATCAATGTCATATTCTCTTATTTTTCCAGCTAGCAGAAAAAAAGTGACATTATTTGCCATTGCCAATGAAAGAGCAGTTGCTCCTGGACTTCTGAATTTTAAGTTGAGTTGATGAAGCTTGAGTGAGATATCTGGGCTTGTGTAAGCTCGTTCAAATATTCCAAAATTGCTTCTTAAAAAACTATTTTTGGTAAAATTTGTTTGATAGGGTGTTCTAAAAAGATAGCTATTGTTAATTAGATTATAAACAACACCTATTGTTTGAATATTATTGATTCGAAGTGATACTGATGTTCCATAATAAGGTAAATTAGACAAAAAGTTATCACTACCATCTAAAGGATCTAAGATAATTATTCCATTTGAAATAATATTCTTTGAAGATTTAATAAGGCCACTCTCTTCGCTTAAAATATTACAAAATTGATTTAGATAGGATATAAAAATATTTTCAGCAACAATATCTATATTTTTTGAAATATCTCCTCCGGCACTTTTCTTATTATAATCTTGATAATCCTCTTCTTTTAAATTTTTTTCAAGATAGTGTTTTAGTTTTTTATTGGCTTTTAATGTTTTGGTGATAAATTGTTGATATATTTTTTCCATATTTTATTCTATCAAAAATAAAGCAGTAATATCTTAAAGTAGTTTTAATAAAAAAAGGTCAGTAGACTATCTACTGACCTTTTTGAATAATTATTTAAAAATAAATAAAGCAAGATTGTTTTATTTATTTTTTGTTTCGTCTGAATACTTATATCCTAAATCAAAAGCTTTAAGATTCACTGGATGTACTTTTGCAGGAACTTTATCAAGCATAACTTCTTTTAAAAGCTCTTTATCAATAGCATTTGTATAATTATTTGCAATCGCAAGTGCTACAACTGATTGAGTAATAACATTTCCAACTTCCTCTTTTGCTATTGTAATAATTGGAATTTCTACAATATTCCATTTTTTTCTATCTTCATCAGTTGGATGGACAAGGTTTGGTTCAATAACGATTGTTCCACCTGCTGTCACCCCACCTTTAAAAGAGTTATAACTTACTTGTGCAACAGAAAGCATAAAATCTATCTCTCCATCATTCGCATAAGGGTAGAAAATTTCATCATCATCCAGTGTAATATCAACAACTGTAGCACCACCTCTTACTTGAGACGTATATGTTGCAGTTTTAAGACCATGTCCACCAGCTTTTATCTTAGCTTCAGCAAAAATTTCACCTGCAAGAAGTACACCTTGCCCACCAACACCTGTAAATCTCATTAATGTTCTAGCCATAGGTTTCTCCTTTATATTTTTTTCTCAAAATCGTCTTGAGTGATAACTTTTCGTTTACCTTGATGTACATCTTTAATCTCTTGATACATGTCACAATATTCTCTTGCTTCTTCATCTTGTTTTAAAACACCTGTAGGAAAAATATTCATTTGTTCTTCAGGAGATAATTTTTCCCATTTTGAAAGTGGAGTAGTGATAGTATCGATCCAGTTAAGATTTTCCATAGCACTCGCCATTTTATTTTTTCTACCAAGATTAATGTGGCAGTTTGACATAATATCAAAGAATGCAAAACCTCTATGTTGGAAACCTTTCACTAATGTTTTTTCAAGTTTCTTAGGATCTAGCATAGTTTCTCTAGCTACAAATGAAGAACCTGCAGCGATTGCTAACTTACAAGCATCAAAAGTTGGGTCAATATTTCCAGCTTTTTGAGAAACTGTCCACATACCTTGAGGGGTAGTTGGAGAAGTTTGAGAGTTTGTAAGACCATAAATGAAGTTATTAATCATAATAAAATTAATATCAATATTTCTTCTGCAAGCATGAATTGTATGATTTCCACCGATTGCAAGAGCATCACCATCTCCAGCAACACAAATAACATGTTTACTAGGGTTTGCTAATTTTACACCAGTTGCCCAAGCAACCGTTCTACCATGTGTTGTATGGATAGTATTAAAATCTACATAAGAAGAAAATCTTCCAGAACAACCAATACCAGAGATCACACAAACATCATCTTGTTTCCATCCACAAGTATCAATAGCTCTAATAACAGCTTTTAAAATAACACCATCGCCACATCCCCAACACCATAGTGTTGGCATTTTCTCTAATCTTAAATATTTATCGTAATTAAATGCCATTTTAGAATACCTCCTTCACTTTTTCTACAATTTCATAAGGTGAAATAGCTCTACCATTTACTTTGAAAAGACCTTGGATATCAAGTCTAGAAGCAACTCTTTCAACTTCTTCAGTGTATTGTCTAATATTTAATTCTACACATAAAACATTTTTTACCATATCTGTAAAATGTTTAATTCTATTTGCTGGACTTGGCCAAAGTGTAATTGGTCTAAATAATCCTGCTTTAATTCCATCTTTTCTTAAATGTCTAATTGCCTCTTTAGCTGCAAGTGAAACTGAACCGTAAGCGATGATTAAAACTTCTCCATCACTTCCGTCAAAATCTTCAAGCATAAATTCTTCATTAAGCTCTAGCTCATCTGTATGCATCATAACTTTATCTTCAAGTCTTTGAATCAATTTTCTACAAGTATCAATCTCTTCAGTTGGAAAACCTTTTGCATCATGGTGAAGCCCTGTAAAGTGGTATCTATATCCTGTAAACATTGGATTTAGAACAGCAGCTTCATCACCTGCTACACCGTATGGTCTATAATCTTCAGCACTTCCTGTAAAAGTTTTTCTTGGTACAATACCATTTTTTACAGCTTCTACAGTTGGAATGATAGCTTTACCATGCATATGACCAATTGTTTCGTCTGTTAAAACGATAACAGGTTGCATAAATCTATCAGCAAGATTAAATGCTCTTACCACCTCAGTATAGCATTCAGCTAAATTACCAGCACAAAGTGTAATAGATCTATAATCACCATGTGATGGATTTCTTGCTTGTCTTACATCTCCTTGAGATACCCTTGTTGGTAAACCTGTTGATGGTCCACCTCTCATAACATTTACAAGAACCATTGGAACTTCTGCCATTTGAGCAAGTCCTAAGTTTTCAGCTTTTAATGATACTCCTGGTCCAGAAGTAGCTGTCATAGCTCTTACACCACTCATAGCTGCACCTATTGTTGCTGCAATTCCACCGATTTCATCTTCCATTTGGATAGCAGCGCCACCAACCTCTGGAAGTAAATCTGAAATTTCATGCATTACTTCACTTGATGGTGTTATTGGATAACCTCCAAAAAACATACATCCAGCATCAACCGCAGCTATTGCTGATAATTCATTACCGCTTGAAATTATTTCTCTAGTTGCCATTCATCTTCTCCTTATTTACCATAATTTACAGGTAATCTGTAATTATTATTTTTTATAGCTTCAGCTCTTGCTTTTGAAACATCACTTAATTTAGCAAATTTGATATTATCTGCTTTTTTGTCAGCAACATAAATTGCAAAATCTGGACAGTTTAATTCACAATCGTTGCATCCTATACAAGCTTCCAATGCAACGATTTCAATCATTGCTCCTAATGTAGATGTTGGTTCTGCTTTCATAGAAAGAACACCCGCAGGACATACACTTACACATATATCACAGGCTTTACATCTAGCCGTATCAACCCATACCGGAGTATTCTCTGGTGCTACCATTAATGACATTTTATCCCCTTCATTATTTAATAGATTTAATATAGAATATATGCTTTCCATACATTACTAAGTTAATATTATCTAAATATTATGTATATTAATTTTATCTAAATGAATCTTTTGTAGCTATTCTGTAGAGTGTTACATTTTGAAGCAATAATTTAAATGATTTAATTATGAGTAAAAAAGTGATTTTGTTAATAATACTCTAGAATGAGAAACTTGTTATAATTGCTAATAACTTAATTTTGGATCTATAGATTGTATTTGTTGTTTTGATGAATTTTAAGGGTATTTTTGTTTATTTTTTGAAAGAAGATGAAGCCCAAGAAGATCTTGGACTTCTAGTTAAATTATTTAACTGGAGCAGCAGCTGGAGCAGCAGCATCAACTGGAGCAGCAGCATCAACTGGAGCAGCAGCATCAACTGGAGCAACTTCAACTGGAGCTTCAACTGGAGCAACTTCTGCAGCTGGAGTTTCAACTGGAGTTTCTTCTTTTTTTGAACATCCGCTAAAAGATGCAACTAAACCTAATGCTACAAGAGCTGTAAACAGTACTTTTTTCATGTGTAATTCCTAATTTTGATTTTAGACTTTTAGGTTTGAGATACTCTCTCCAAAAAAGTTTCGCCGAATTATAATTGCTATAACTTAAAATAAAATTAAATATATAAATACATTACATAAAACATATTTTTATGTAATGTATTTGAAATATATTTGAATAAAATATATCAAAGAAGTACTATATAATAATACTTTGTTGAATATATTGGATAATCTTGATGATATTAAAATGTAACTGTTATATTTGATTCAGTATTTTCTGAAAACGAAACAAAGAATCATATTTTTAATAAAAAACGAGATATTAAGTTGAAAATATAAAAAAAAGGAACTTAATTTTCAAGTCCCTTTTTTGATTAAGTTTAAAAAATTATTTAGAAAGAACTTCCTTGATAGCTTTTCCAATATCAGCAGGAGAAACAACAACTTTAACTCCAGCAGCTTCTAAAGCAGCCATTTTTTCAGCAGCAGTTCCAGCTCCACCAGATACAATAGCTCCAGCATGCCCCATTCTTTTACCTTTAGGTGCTGTTTGACCAGCAATAAATGCAACAACAGGTTTTGTAATGTGTTCTTTGATATATGCAGCAGCTTGTATCTCTAAATCTCCACCAATTTCACCAATCATTACAATCGCGTGTGTTTCAGGATCTGCTTCAAACATTGGTAAAAGTTGTTTGTATGAAAGACCAATAATTGGATCTCCACCAATACCAACAGCAGTTGTGATACCAAAACCTTCTTTACAAACTTGATTTGCACCTTCATACGTTAAAGTTCCAGATTTAGAGATAAGTCCTACATTTCCTTTTTTGAAAATGCTACCTGGCATAATTCCTATTTTACATTCTTCTGCTGTAATAATTCCTGGACAGTTTGGTCCAATTGTCATCATCCCGTGTTTAGTAGCATAAGCTTTTGCAGCTTGCATATCTCTTACAGGTGCGCCTTCTGTTATGATAACTGCAAGTGTAATTCCAGCAGCTGCAGCTTCCATTACAGCATCTGCAACAAAAACAGGTGGTACAAATATCATAGATACTGTAGCACCAGTTGCTATAACTGCATCTTTTACTGTATTAAATACTGGTTTTCCTAGGTGTTCTTGACCACCTTTATTTGGAGTAACTCCACCAACAATATTTGTTCCGTAAGCAATACATTGCTCAGCGTGGAATGTTCCCTCTTTACCTGTAAAACCTTGAACGATAACTTTTGTATCTTTATTTACTAAAATTGACATTATTTTTCTCCTTTAGCAGCTTTTACAGCTTTAGCTGCACCATCAGCTAAGTCAGTTGCTGCTATAACATTTGCTATATTTGCATTTTTTAAAATTTCTGCTGCTTCAGGTGCATTTGTACCATCAAGTCTAACAATAACTGGAACTCTAACATCTACCATTTTTGTAGCTTCTAAGATACCATTTGCGATTCTATCACATCTTACAATTCCACCAAAAATATTTACAAAGATTGCTTTTACTTTTGGATTTTTAAGGATGATTTCAAAACCTTTTGCAACTGTTTCAGCATTTGCTTTCCCACCAACATCTAAGAAGTTTGCAGGTGTTCCACCCATATAGTTAATAGTATCCATTGTACCCATAGCAAGTCCAGCACCATTTACCATACAACCAATTTCACCATCAAGTGAAATATAAGAAAGTCCATATTGACTAGCTTCTCTTTCGTCCGCATCTTCTTCGCTTATATCTCTCATATCTTCGATATCTGGATGTCTTCCTAGAGCAGAATCATCAAATCCCATCTTTCCATCAAGTGCTAAAAATTCACCTTTACCTGTTTTAATTAAAGGATTGATTTCAATCATTTCCGCATCATTTTCTATATAAAGTTTATAAAGTTTTGAAGCGAATGAGATAAGGTTTTTTTGTTCAGTTGGATCAGTAATCCCTAAACCAAATACAAGTTCTCTTCCATGAAAACCTTGGAAACCAATAGCAGGATCAACAGCAACTTTGATAATTTTTTCAGGAGTATTATGAGCTACATTTTCTATCTCCATACCACCTTCAGTAGAAGCCATGATTATTGGCATCTCTTTAGCACGGTCAAGAACTACACCAAGATAAAGCTCATCTTGAATATCAGCTCCCTCTTCTATATAAACTTTTTGTACAAGTTTCCCTTCTGGTCCTGTTTGATGTGTAACTAAAGTCATACCTAAAATCTCTTTTGCAAGTGTTTCAACTTCTTCAGCAGAACGAGCTAATTTAACTCCCCCACCAAGTCCTCTTCCACCAGCATGTATTTGAGCTTTTACAACCCATATTTTTCCACCAAGTTCTTGTGCATTTGCAACAGCTTGTGCTGGTGTATTTGCAATTATTCCTCTTGGTGTTGGCACACCGTATTTAGCAAAAATTTGTTTTGCCTGATATTCATGAATATTCATATTTACTCCTCTTTAGATTGAATTTTATGATTATAACGAAGTATGAATCAAATTAAAAAATTTAAAATTGTATTTAATAAGATAATATTAGCTATGTTTAGTTTCTACACACTTAAATTTAAGATAGTGTGTAGAAAAATAATGTCTTTATTTTACTTCGTACTGTGCTCTACCAATTTGATATAAATCATTTCCAAAAGTATCATTGATAACTGTTACTGGAAAATCTACAACAGTGATTTTTCTAATAGCTTCAGGACCAAGTTCTGGGTAAGCAATAATTTCAGCACTTGTAATTTGTTTACCTAAAAGTGCTCCAGCACCACCTGTAGCACCAAAATAAATTCCACCATATTCTTTACAAGCATCTTTTACACCTTGATCACGTTTACCTTTTCCTATCATTCCTAAACTGCCATGTTTAAGTAGAGTTGGAGAATAAGTATCCATTCTATAACTTGTAGTTGGTCCAGCACTTCCTATTGGATCACCTGGCTTTGGAGGAGTTGGTCCTACAAAATAGATTATACTTCCCTTCAAATCAAATGGAAGTTCTTCCCCAGCTTCAATTAAATCAACAAGTTTTTTATGTGCTGCATCTCTTGCTGTATAAACTATTCCATTAATATATACAATGTCTCCAGCTTTAAGTTCTCGTGTAACTTCTTCAGTTAGCGGTGTAGTTAAATAATATGTTTTGCTCATTCTGTTTTCCTTAAATTACAATATGTGTATGTCTTGAACTATGACATTGAACATTCACTGAAACTGGTAAACTTGCAATATGGCAAGGATTTGATTCAATATGGACAGCTAAAGCCGTTTTTGTTCCACCCATTCCCATAGCTCCAATACCAAGTTTATTAAGCTCTTCTAAAATTTTATTTTCAAATTCAGCCATCTCAGGATCTTCATTTATACTTCCTAAAGTTCTAAAAAGTGCATGTTTACTAGAGATTGCAGCTCTTTCAAAAGTTCCACCGATTCCAACTCCAACAGTAATAGGAGGACATGGATTTGGTCCTGCATCAGAAATACATTCTTTTACAAAATTTAAAACACCATCTTTTCCAGCTGCTGGTGCTAAAACTTTAGCTCGAGATACATTTTCACTTCCACCACCTTTGGCTGCATATTCGATATCGATTTTATCCCCAGCAACTATATCAAAATGAATAATGGCAGGTAAGTTATAACCAATTTTATCTTTTAAATTTGCTCTACTAAATGGTTCACAAGTACTGGCTCTTAAGTAAGCATCTATATATCCTTGCTCTGTTCCTTTATTAATAGCATCTTTTAATAATCCACCGTTTATTTTTACTTCATCTCCAACTTTTACAAAGAAAACTGCGAGACCAGTGTCTTGACAAAGTGGTCTTTTTTCAGTTTTAGCAATATCTGCATTTTCTAAAATTTGTCGTAATACTTCTTTTGAAACTGGAGATTTTTCTTCTTCCATGGCAGTTGCTAAAGCATCATATGCATCTTGTGGTAAATCCGTACCACAATGAACTATAATATCTCTTACAACTTTTACAACATCATTAAATTCTATAACTCTCATTTTAATATTCCTTTGGTTTTTTATTACTTATTTTGTGTAAAAATTATTTGCATATAGTGCATCAATAAGCTCAACAACACTTCCAACAGATTTTGCAAATTTTCTATCTTGATCATCATTTAAATTTGCTTCGATTATTTTCTCAGCTCCTGTTGCTCCAATCATTACCGGAACACCACTTACTGTATTTTGATATCCATATTCACCATCTAACATAACACTACAAGGATAGATTTGTTTTGTATCACTTAAAACAGCTTCTGCCATAAGTGATGCCGCTTTCGCTGGTGCATAATATGCACTACCATCTTTTAATAATGAAACGATTTCAGCTCCACCTCTTTTTGTTTTTTCTACAATTTCATGAATCTCTTCCCATGAGAGGAGATCAGTAAGCGGAACACCAGCAACAGTAGAAAATCTAGGCAATGGAACCATATCATCACCATGACCACCCATAACAGAACATCTAATTTGTCCAGCACCATATCCTAGTTTTTCATATACAAAGTGAGCCATTCTAGCACTATCTAAGATACCAGCCATCCCTAAAACTCTATTTCTTGACCAACCACTCTCTTTCAAAGCCACATAAACCATCGCATCAAGAGGATTTGAAACAGGGATAATAATAGCATTTGGAGAATATTTTACTATATCAGCCATAACTGTTCTCATAATTTCAGCATTTTTAATAAGTAAATCATCTCTATTCATACCTGGAAGCCTTGGACTTCCTGCAGCAATAACAACAACATCACAATCTGTTAAATCCTCGGCTTTCTCAGCATGTTTTACAACTGTATGTTTTCTTGCTGCTTGAACTGCTTGAGACATATCAAGAGCTAATCCTTTGGCTTTTGTAGGGTTACTACTTGATCGTAAAATTACTTCATGACAAGCACCATTCATAGCTAAAATATAAGCACAAGTTGCACCAACATTTCCAATTCCAACTATTCCTACTTTTTTTCCTCTCATTGAATTCCCCTTAATTTTATTTTATAAGCTCGTATATTTTGATATACATTAGATTATTTGAAAATATTATATATTAAAACAATTAAAGATTAATAGATTTAGCTTTAATTTTTAATTGGTTTAATCTAAAAAGTTACAAGAAGTAATTAAACTCCTCATAACTTTTGCTAATAAGTTGATAATTATATGTTATCTATGATTGCATTTAATGTAGCAGATGGTCTCATTGCTTTTTCAGCCAATTCATCATTTGGATGGAAGTATCCACCAATGTTTTGAGCTTTTCCTTCAACTGCCATAAGTTCAGCCATAATTGTAGCTTCATTGTCAACTAATGCTTTCGCAATAGGTACAAATTTAGCAGCTAATTCAGTATTTGAACCTTCAGCTAATGCTTTTGCCCAATACTGAGCAACAAAGAAGTGAGAAGCTTTATTATCTGGTTCACCTGCTTTTCTTCCTGGCTCTTTTGAATTATCAAGGTACCCATTGTTAGCAACGTCAAGTGCATCTGTAAGTGCTTTGATTTTTGCATCGTTATGTTTATGCCCTAAGAATCTTAAAGACTCAGCAAGTGCTAAAAATTCCCCTAAAGAATCCCATCTTAAGTGACCTTCGTTTAAGAATTGCTCAACATGTTTAGGAGCAGACCCACCAGCACCTGTTTCATATAATCCTCCACCAGCAAGCAATGGAACGATTGAAAGCATTTTAGCAGATGTTCCAAGCTCTAAAATTGGGTACATATCAGTTAAATGATCTCTTAAAACATTTCCAGTTACAGCTATAGTATTTAAACCTTGTCTGATTCTTGTATTTGTAAATCTTGTAGCATCTGTAACATTCATAAATTGGATATCTAAACCTGTTGTATCAAGTTCAGCTAAATAAGTTTTAACTTTTTTCGTAACTTCAGCATCATGAGCTCTTTTCTCATCTAACCAAAATATTGCTGGAATTCCCTCTTGTCTAGTTCGTTCAACTGTAAGTCTTACCCAGTCTTTGATTGGGATATCTTTACATCTTGACATTCTCCAGATATCACCAGCTTCGCATTCAAATGACATTAAAACTGTACCATCTTCAGCAGTAACTGTAACTGTTCCAGCTTCAGCCAATTCAAATGTAGTTGGGTGTGAACCATATTCTTCAGCTTTTTGAGCCATAAGACCTATATTTTGCATTGTTCCCATAGTTGTTACATCATATTGTCCGTGTTTTACACAATCAGCTACCATTTCAGCATGGAACATACCATAAGTTGAATCAGGAATAACCGCTACAGTTTCACAAGCAGCTCCTGTTCTATCCCATTGTTTTCCACCTTCTCTAACAACAACTGGCATAGAAGCATCGATGATGATATCGTTTGAAGCATTGAAATTTGTAGTTCCTTTATCAGAATCAACCATTGCTAATTTTGGTGAATCGCTATCAAGTACAGCTTTAAACGCAGCTTTAATTTCAGCTTCTTTAGCATGACCTTTGATCTTTTTCTCTAAATCTGACATACCTTGATTTGGGTTAACATTTAACTCTTTAAATGTATCTGCATATTTAGCAAAAACATCTTCAAAAAATGCTACAAATCCATAACCAAACATAATTGGATCTGAGATTTTCATCATAGTTGCTTTTAAATGTAATGACCATAATACATCTTTATCTTTTGCATCTTGGATTGTTTTTTTGTAGAAAGCTTTAAGTGCAGAAACTGACATAAAAGTACCATCTAAAATCTCACTAGCAACTCCATTGATAGTTTTTAACTCTTTACCATTGATTGCCATTGTTATTTTTTGATCTTTATCAATAGTTACAGATTTCTCATTTCCATAGAAATCCCCATTACCTTCCATATGTGATACATATGCTTTAGAGTTTTCAGAAAATGCTCTTAATTTATGTGGATTCTTTTTAGCAAAGTTTTTAACAGCAACTGCTGCCCTTCTATCAGAGTTCCCTTCTCTAAGAACTGGATTAACAGCTGAACCCAGGCAAGTGCTATATTTAGCTTGGATAGCAATTTCAGTATCATTTGCTGGATTTTCAGGGTAACTAGGAATATCATATCCTTGTCCTTGAAGTTCAGCGATACAATCTTTAAGTTGACCAACAGATGCAGATACATTAGGAAGTTTGATGATATTTCCATCTTCTTGTAAAACTACTTCACCTAGTTTTGCTAATTCATCTTCTGCTAAATCCATTGCTGCTAAAACTCTTCCCGCAAGCGAGATATCACTTGTAATAACTTCCACATCCGCTGCTTTTGTAAAAGCATTTACGATAGGTAAAAGTGAATAAGTAGCTAGTGCTGGAGCTTCATCGATTTTTGACCAAATTATTTTTGCTGACATTCTGTATTTCCTTTTTTATTTTTATGTAACTAAATTTTATCATAAAAAATATTTAGTGATTGAAATGTAATAAAAAGAAATTATTATTTCTAAAAAATTGTTTCATTTTGATACATTTTAAAAAGTGATAGAGTGAGCTTATCTCTCAAATATTTGTATTATTTAAATATTCTTCCAGAGTTCTTTGGGCGTTTTTTGTTTTTGATCTGTTTGTTTTTTTTTCTCTTGATGTAACTTATCGTAAACTTTTAAATTAGTTACTTCTTTAGTATTTTTGATTGGTTTGTTTTTTGTTTTATCTAGTTGATTATTAGACTTAATCTCTTGTTTAGATATAGATTTAACTTTCTGTATCGTTTTAGATTCTAAATCAGAAGTTTTTTTTAATTCCTTTTCTTTAGCTACGGTAGTAGCAATATTAATTTTATGTGATTCGAAATTAGATGCAAATGAATGTCCACCACCTCCAACTTTTTTCATAAAAAACAGGTAACTATTTTTTGCCGGAAATATGGCAGCTTTGATTGCTTCAAATTCAACAGCACAAACCGGATCTGTTGGTATACCGTAAAACTTATAGGTATTATATGTAGTTTCATCATTTGCTATCATAGTTGGAGTAACTCGTGTATGAGAAAATTCACCATAATTTAAGGTGCCATCCATTTGAAGTTTCATTTTCTGAGCAAGTCTATTATAGATTACCCCAGAAACTTGAGTCATCTCCATTTTTGAACCTGATTCTTTTTGAATGATAGAAGCTATAATTATATATTTGTACCAATCGTCTCTGTGATAATTATTAAAAATCTTGGTACTATATTTTTGATATTCTTCTTGAGTATATTGAAAAAGATACAAAAGTAAATCTCTTGGATTCATCCCTATTGGAAGATTGTAAGTTTGAGAGATGATATTTCCATCTTTTTTGTATGCTAATTCATGATAAGCTTTAAATAATTCGTCTCTTGGAAGTTTAAGTTTAGTTGCTAATTCATTTAGAAAAAAATAATATGTTTCACCAGGGAGAAGTGTAACAGTGGCTAGAGCCGCTTTCGATGTTGAAATTTTATATAAAAAATCTAGCTTCGTAAGTTTCGTAGTATCAGATTTTAAGCCCATATCCATCCAACCGCTTTGAGGATAACCAATAAATAATAATGAAATTCTATCAATAAAATTAAGGCTATATCCATTTTGATTTAGATAAGATAACGCATTAGAAGTTGATCCTTTTGGTATGAAAACAACTCTTTTTGATTCCATTGATAAGGTTAAATAATATAAAATAGTGATGAAAAATACAAGACCAAGCTCAATAGCACTTAAAAGCGTAACTTTTTTACTAGTATTTTTTATTTTTTCAATTGTAGTTTTTATATATTCTTTAATGTATGGCTTCAAATTTAATCATCTTTCTTTCGGTGGAATAAATATAGGGGCATTGTATTTAAAATATGATAAAAAACTCTTTTTACAGCTTAATGATTTTGATTATAATGGTGATAAATTTGATCTTAATGCGGTAATTAGTAGTACTAATGGAAAGATTATAATTGATATTGAAAACTTATACTATCAAAATGTTCAAATAAATCTTAAAGGGAAATTACCTCTTTCTTTTGATGAAATCAAAAAACTCAAAGATGGTTTTAAAAAAGATTTAACTTTTTCAAATGCTACAGTTACCTTCAATAAAGCACTTTCTCCCGTTTTAGCTGAAAAACTTTTTGTACAATTTTCAGATGATATCCATTTTAGATTTTTACACCCAACATTAGATGGAATAAAGCTTGATAATTCAACTATTGATATTGTTGATTTGAAAAATGATGGAATTTTAAAAATATATTTAAATATGCATAATATTTTGGATAGAAAAATTTTAAAAATTCTTGGAACTTATGAAGTTGATTTACCATTAAAACAAATAGAGGGGGAAACACATACTAATATTAATATCGATATTCCTTTTGCAGAAGATTTAGGAACAGTTGTCACAGCTTTTGTAAAAGTAAAAAATGGAGTGATAGCATTTGGAGATAATCATCTTAATATAAAGCAAACACCTTCAAGTCCAAAAACGAAAGTAAATGTTTTTGTTGAATTGAAAAATAATAAAGTCCTTTTTGATGAATATATTGTTTATTCTGATTTGATTAAGGCTCGATATGAAGATAAAATATTAAAAGTTGTTTCAAAACAAAATATCCTTAAGAACCAAGAATCTATTGCTTTAGCTACTTTAGAAAATTTAAATTTTAGAATCAAAGACAAAATGCTTAAATATGGTGTTGATCTTAAAGATCAAAAGATGAATTCTATTACTTTAATAGGTGATGCAAATTTTTATAAACAAACTACCCAAGGGAAAATGAATTTACAGCGCTTGAATTATGAAGATAAAGCTCAATTAGAAAATCAAACTTTATCTTATTCTGTTTCAAACAACCCTTTGAATATTTTGATAAATGGTGATTTGGAACTTAACGCAAAACTTGAAAATAATGAAACAAAAATAGTAAATTTTAAAAATTTTAACCTTAATTATAAAGATAAAATAGCAATAATAAATACAGGTATAGATGACGGAAAGAACCTATTCTTTCTAGAAAATATTACAAATTTTGATAAAAATGAAACAATTGGAAAATTTTATATCAATAATTTTATTTTTGACAATAGAATTAAAATAAGTAATCAAGTTTTAAACTACAATCTTGGACATGAGCCATTAGTGCTGACAATGAATGGCAATATGGGGATGCTTTTCAAAAGCAAAGAAGATGGAGAAGATAAAGCGATATTATTTTCAAATTTAATTGCAAGATATGAAAACAATACGGCAACAATTGATGGAGATTTGATTGAAAATCAAAATAAAATTACATTTCATGATACAACATATTTGGATGAAAATATTTCAAAGGGAAAACTTTTTATTTCAAATATGGAGTATAAAGATATTGCAAAAATTAAAAATCAAACTGTTGATTTTGAGTTAACTCATCAGCCAATTGAAGCACATTTTTTTGGTGATTTCAAAGTTGTTTTAAATGAAAAAGATTATACAAAAGAGCTGTCTCTAAATGGATTTGATGCTCTTTATAGTGATGATATGATCAAAATTAAAACAAATGTTGATGAAGGGGATAACTCTTTATATTTTACAAATATTACTAATTTGGATACAAAAGTTGCAAAAGGAAGTCTGAATATTAAAGATTTTTCTTTTAAACCATATTTGAATCTTAAAAATGAATTTTTGCAATATAATGTTGATTTTAAAGATAAAATTAAAGCAACTATTCCTAAATATTCTCTTACTTATGAAAAAAATCAAGAAAATCGAGAAGTTTTAAATATCGGAAGATTAAATAATTTATTAGATAAATTTGAATATATCAAAAATAAAAAATTACAAGATGGAACATTGCATCTTTCAACTGCTGATAATTTTAAAGAAACCAATATTATAGTAAATGATTTAGCAGTAGATATAAACAGCAATTTATTTAGTCAAAATCAAAGTGAAACAAATGTAGCTGATAAAAATCATACAATACAAGATTTACCGAAGATATCCTTAAAAATGTTTAATTCAAAAATCTCTATTGATAATAGCTACGATATAAATGCAGTTTCGCTATTAGCGAATACAAATAAACAAATAATTGATGTAAAATATTTGCCTCAAGATGAAAAGAATATAATTAAATTTCATAAAGATGGAGATATTTTCAGTTTGAAAGCAAATAATGTAAGTGATAAATTTATTGAAAATATTACAAAGAAAAATATTTTTGATGGAGGACAATTTACTATTGATTTAAATGGGAATAAAACAAATCTTTATGGTGAAATTTATACAGAAAATACGACAGTTAAAAATGTAAAAATTTTAAATAATTTGATTACATTTATTAATACAACACCAGCTATTGTCTCACCAGTTTTGGCCTTGCCTACACTTTTTAGAATGAGTGAATCGGGATTTGATATAACAGGGTATCCTATAAAAGAGGGAGATGTAAAATTTAACTATCTTTATGATTCAAAATTATTAACCTTAGAATCATTTTATACCAAAAGCGACATGATGGACTTTAGAGGAAAAGGGAAGGTTGATATAGCAAATCAAAAACTTGAAGCTGGGCTTGATGCAATATTTTTGAAAGATTATTCAAAGCTACTTAAGCATATTCCACTTGTGGGGTATGTTATTATGGGAGAAGATGGAAATTTTGCTGTTAATGTTAATATCAATGGAACATTTGAAGAACAAGAATTTACAACAGATATAATTCGAAATGCAACAGAAGGCACAGTAAATATAATAAAACGAACTTTTATAACTCCTTTTAGGTTATTTGAATTAGTAGAAGAGATAGATAAAAACAATACTACAGAAGAAGGAAAATAATGGATAATATTTATGCAGTAAATATAGAAAGAGCAGTACTTAGCTCTATTTTTTTTAATCCAGAGGTTATAGAGGATATACTAGGGATATTAAAGGCAAAGGATTTTTATCTTCCAGCTCATAAAAGAATATTTGAAGTAATGGAGCAGCTCAATAGTCATGATCTACCAATAGATGAAGAGTTTATTCGAAGAAGAATTGATACTAAAGAGGTTGATGATAGTGTTTTGATAGAAATACTCTCAGCAAATGCTATTACAAATACGCTAGCTTATGCAAAAGAGATTAAAGATTCCTCAGTTAAAAGAGAGCTTATTGCTCTTGCTACGGAGATAAAGAAAGTAACTATTGAAGATGAATTACCAGCAATAGAAGCTGTTGATTATGTTCAAAATGCACTGTATAAAATTACAACAGATAGTGCAAGTAGTGAATTAAAAAATATGTATCAGATAACAACAGATACTTTACTTCATATGGAGAAAATGAAACAAAGAGGAAATACTTATCTTATTGGAGAAACTACAGGCTTTGATGCGCTTGATAGAAAAACAACAGGATTTAATAATGGCGATCTAGTTATTATTGCAGCTCGTCCTGCCATGGGGAAAACTTCTTTTGTCCTCAATACTGCTTTAGAAAATGTGGAGAGAGGTTCTGGAGTGATATTTTTTTCTTTAGAGATGCCAGCTGAACAGCTTATGATGAGACTTATTAGTACAAAAACAAAGATCCCTTTACAAAATGTAAGGAAAGGTGATCTTGATGATAAGCAGTGGAGTACGGTAACAAAAGCTTTTGATGATTTAAATAAAAAGAAGCTTTTTGTAGATGATAGTGGAAGTGTTAATATTAATCAGCTTCGTGCAAGGGTACGAAAAATTGCTGGGAATAAAGAAAATAATATTAAAATGGTTATCATAGATTATCTTCAACTTATGCAAGGAACAGGTGGGAAAGACAGGCACTTAGAAGTTTCTGAAATTAGTAGAGGACTTAAAATGTTAGCAAGAGAGATGAGTATTCCTATACTTGCGCTTTCTCAGTTAAATCGTGGACTTGAAAGTAGACCAGATAAGAGACCTATGCTTAGTGATATCAGGGAGTCTGGTTCAATAGAACAAGATGCTGATATTATAATGTTTGTTTATCGTGATGATGTTTATAAAGAGAGAGACGAGGCAAGAAAAGAAAAAGAGGCTAAAGATAAAGGGGATAGTTATAAAAGTGCTTTTATTAATAAATCTGTAGAAGAAGCAGAGATTATTATAGGAAAGCAACGAAATGGACCAGTTGGAACTATAAAGCTTGATTTTCATAAAGAACTTACAATGTTTGTTGATAAAGATGCACCAAATAAAAATGCTCCTATTATTACAACATATGAGAGTGTTGCTGATGCTGAAATCGATACAATTGTGGATATTCCAGATATATGATTTGGTATTGGAAAATTATGAGCAGGAAACAAAATGTCATTTAACTTATTAAACTTATCTCCAAAAATAAACTTAGCATTGGAAAACAATAATTATAGGTATCCCACACCTATTCAAGAAGAAGTTATCCCTCTTATTTTAAATGGGCGAGATATTGTGGCAAAATCAAAAACAGGGAGTGGAAAAACAGCTAGTTTTGTATTGCCGATATTACATCAATATTCCTTGAAAGAAGAGTCTAAAAAAAGAAAAATCAAAGTACTTGTTTTAACGCCTACCAGAGAGTTAACTATTCAAGTAGCAGATACGTTTCGAATTTTTAGTCAATATTTAGAACAGAAACCTAAAATTGTAACGGTTATTGGTGGACAAAATATAGGTGATCAGTTGATTGAGATTCAACAAGGTTGTGATATTGTTGTGGCTACTTCTGGACGGCTTTTGGATATTATAGAAAAAAAACAAATTGATTTATCTTCTTTAGAATACTTTATTCTAGATGAAGCAGATAAGATGCTTGATTTAGGATTTGCTGATGAACTTGATGCAATTCTTTCAATACTTCCATTAAAGAGAAATAATTTCCTTTTCTCAGCTACATATCCACCTAAAATGTTATCTATAGTATCAAAAATAACTTCCAATGCTACAGAAATATCAATAGAAGATACAACAAAAACTAACGAAAACATTACCCAAAGAGCTATTCTTGTATCAAAAGAGAGAAGAAGTTCACTTCTACAAAAGCTTATTAAAGAGAATGATTTTGATAAGGTATTGGTTTTTATGGCAAACAAAAGAGCAAGTGATAATATTGCAGCAAAGTTCAGAAAATACGGCTTTTTGGCCAATTCTTTTCATGGTGATTTGATACAAGAGGACAGGATCTATACTCTTGAAGCATTTAAAAATGAAAAGATAAAAATACTTTTTTCAACAGATATAGCAAGTCGTGGATTGCATATTGATGATATTGATTGTGTTATCAATTTTGATTTACCACGAAGTACGGATGATTATATTCATAGAATTGGTAGAACAGGCAGAGCTGGCAAAAATGGGGTAGCTATCTCATTTGTAGACAATGAAACTTACTCACATTTTAAATTTATAGAAAAAAAATGTAATATCCAAATTAAAATGGAAACGATAGCAGGATTTGAGCTTGAGGTTATGACCCCTTTAAAACAAAAAGGTCAAGCACCAACCAAAGGGAAAAGAAAAAGTAAAAAAGACAAGTTAAGAGAGGCAGAAGGGAAATAGTGGGCAAGGGAGTGGGAGTGTAGTAAATTCTGTGTCAGCATGGGCTGTAAGGGACTGTAAATTATTTTCTCTCATCTAAAAAACTCCAAGCGACAAATCTTGTCATTTTTTGCCCCTGTTTCATCTCTATTGTTTCAATTTTGAGGGGATTTACTTTCTTAAGCGTTCTATAAATATCTTTGAGATTCTCTTTTTTGGACACAAGAGTTGTAAACCACAAAGAGTTATTTTTAAATCTTTCACTCTCGATAATCATTTTTTTTATAAAAGCTAACTCTCCACCCTCACACCAAAGTTCGTTTGATTGACCTGCAAAGTTAAGTGTTGCATTGGTAGTTTTTTGTTTTGTAAGATTTGATACTTTTCTATTACTTCCATTTTGAGACTCTTGGGCATTTTTATGAAATGGGGGATTGCACATCGTAAAATCAAATCTATCGTTTGGCTGTATGATATCTATAAAGATATTGTTTTTATTTTTTTGTAGTTTTGGAGTGATATTGTTTTTGAGTTTTTCATTTAAATCAATAATCTTTTGAATATTTTGGATAGAAATAGGGTCGATATCGGAAGCTACAAACTTCCAATTATACACACAAACCCCAATAATAGGATAAATACAATTTGCCCCAACTCCTATATCAAGCCCTTTTAATTCTTTCCTGTCTTTAAACAAATCACCAATATAATGGAGATAATCAGCTCGCCCAGGGATTGGTGGGCAGAGATAATTTGTTGGAATTTCCCATTTTTTTATCCCGTAATGATGTTCTAAAAGGGTTTTATTTAGTGTAAGTACCGCTTTTGGATTAGCAAAATCTATGGAATGATTACCATATTGATTTAAAAAAACATATTGTTGTAAAGTTGGATTTGTTCTACAAAGTACTTGAAAATCATATTTGGTATTGTGTATATTTCTTGGATGAAGTGTTTTTGTTTGTTGTTTTTCTATCATAACCATAAAGGGGAAATCACCCTTTTATCCTTCCTTTTTTTGTTGATGACTACCACAACCTTGTCAGTTATAAGAAAATGTGACTATCTAGAGACTCAAATTTTTCATTAAATCACATCCGTGTTGACTTCTTGAGAATTTAGTGGATAAGCTCCCTGATTAGCTCTGTTGCATAACACCCCTTTGGTAAGGTAAACTCTAATTCAAAGTGATTTTTTTCATCATCATATTTACTTGTTATTTCAGTTGGAAAAATCCAAGCATATCTTCTAGTACCATCGACTATAGTTTTTCTATCAAATTCTTCTTCAAATCTTTTTGCAAGTCCAACAGCTAATTTTGCTTTTTTTCCAGCAAGAAGTCCTGTAGGAACTCTATCTTTGTTGAAAAATTTCTCTGCTTCACTTTCCACATCCTCAGCATAAAAAATTCGTCCATAAGGGTAGTGCTCCATAACATCACCCTCTAATACTTTAAATGGATGTTTTTGAGCTTTTATAGCTTTGAGTGTTGCTACATCTATTCCTACTTTTTCAGATATCTCTTTTGGTTCAAAAGCATCGATAAGCTTGCTAAGTTCGATTCGCTTACTTAACCATTCGTTAAATAAGATACTTTGGTAAGCATTGAGATACATTTGTGCTAATTTTCCATTGGCTACTTTAAGTGTCCCTTCACACAGTTGTTTCCCTTTTTCGTAGTTGTCTCCATCAATTCCAAATCTTTGAAATCCAAAATAGTTTGGCATACCATATTTCTCAATCGATTCTAAAACATTTTGAAGTTTGAGATTATCTCTATCAAGAACTCTTTTTAGCCTAATAAAAAATCTATTTCCTTTTAGATGACCTACTCGTATTTTATTATTGTGGTATTCAAATTTTAAAAATTTGATTTGTGGGTGTTCAAATTTTCGTAATTTCTCTTCAAAAGTTCGTGGCATTGAGATAGTTTGTACAGTCATTGCATTTTTATCTTTTAGTCCTGCATAACCGATATCTCTACTTTTACACCCGATTCTATCACTGATTATTTGGACAGCATCCCAAGTACTTAAATCTTTTTTTCGTAGAGTGAGGATAATATGCTCACCTTCACCACTAAATTCGTAAAGTGGTATCTCAGTAACCACAAAGTCATCTTTACTTTGTTTGAAATAAACATCTATCTTGCTATGATTTAAAAAGAATTGTTTCTCAGTATTGTGCATTAAAATTTTACTACTTCATAATTTTCTAATACTTTTTCAATTCTTTTCATATTTTCAATACTTGGAGCTACAAGTGGAAGTCTGTATTCTAAAGTATCTATAAGCCCAGCTAAATACATTGCTGCTTTGATTGGAATAGGATTACTTTCACAAAATAATATTTTATTGATAGGATATAGTTCTTCATTTATTTTTCTAGCTATTTCAAAATTTCCAGTAAGTGCTTCATTTACAAGATGGCTTTTGAGATTTGGCAAAAGATTAGCGGTAACCGATGTGATTCCAGTTCCACCACAAGCTAAAATAGCATAATCAATAGCATCATCTCCACTTAAAATTTTAAGTTCTGGTCTTTGTGAAATAAGCTCAATTGTTCTCTCTAAACTTCCAGTAGCCTCTTTAATTCCATAGATATTTGGACAATCATCAAAAAGTCTGATAACAGTATCTGCTTGAATATCAACACCTGTTCTCCCAGGTACATTATAAAGCATTAGCCCCAAATCGGGAATAGCATTTGCTATTGTTTTGTAGTGTTGGTATAGACCCTCCTGTGATGGTTTGTTATAGTAAGGGGCAACAGAAAATAGGGCATCTACACCACATTTTTGAGCATGTTTTGCTATTTCAACTGCTTCGTGAGTCGCATTTGATCCAGCACCAGCAAGAACTTTTACATTTGTTCCTTTACATACTTCAACTGCTATTTCGATGCATCTTTTGTGTTCTTCATGAGTTAAAGTGGCACTTTCACCTGTTGTTCCAACTGGACAAATCGCGTTGATTCCATTGTTTATTTGTCTCTTAATAAGATTTGCATAAGTTTGCTCGTCTAATTTTCCATTTTTAAATGGTGTTATGATAGCTGTTGTAGAGCCAGTTACCATTGTGATTTCTGTCATTTCTCAAATTCCTCTCTTTTCAAATGTTAGTATGTTTTTGAATACCTGTTTTTATTTATCCTAAAAGTTTTTTCACCATATCGTTGATTCTTTTTCCGTCTGCACTTCCACCAATTCTTTCTTTTGCTGGATTCATAATTTTCCCCATATCTTTCATGCTAATTGCACCAGTTTCAGTGATAATAATTTGAATGATAGATTCAAGTTCTTCATCTGTAAGTTGTTTTGGAAGATAAAGCGCAAATACATCGATTTGTTCTTGCTCTTTATCCACTAAATCACCTCTTCCAGCAGTGCTGTATTGAGCTATAGCTTCCTCTCTTTGTTTGATCCCTTTTTGGATAAGTTTGATAATATCATCATCCCCAAGTTCAATTCTATTGTCCACTTCAATTTGTTTAATCATAGTATTAATAGCTCTTATAGCATCTCTTTTTACTACTTCTTTATCTCTCATTGCTGTTTTTAAATCTTCTTTAAGAGTTTCTTTTAAGTTCATGATAATTTCCTCAATTTTTATTATATTCGCGGATTATAACTTCATTATCCTTGTAAAGTTATAATCATCTCTTCAATCTCTAGGTATCTTTCCACTTTTTCATCATACATTTTTGTGATATTTTCTAACTCTTTTGAGATAGTAACTATCCCTTTTTCTTCATAACATTTTGGATTTGAAAGACATTCATTGATATTTTTGATTTCAAGTTCGAGTTTTTCTATCTCATCTGGAAGATTTTCATAATCTTTTTGTTGCTGATAAGTGAGTTTGATTTTCTTTTTTGGAGCTTCAACTGTTGTGTGTATAAATGCTGGCTTTTTTTGATTTAAAAGTTCCTCTTTCTCCATCTGTTCTACATATTTCACATCTTTTTCATCTTCAAGATATTCACTGTATTTTTGGAAACTCTCTTCCAAAAGACCATCACCTTTAAAAATAAATAATTTTTTGGCGATTTTATCTACAAAATATCTATCGTGACTTACAAAAATCAAAGCCCCTTGAAAACTTTGTAGATACTCTTCAAGGATATTAATTGTTGGAATATCTAGGTCATTTGTAGGCTCATCCATGATAAGAACATCAAATCTTTTAGTGAAGAGGAGGGCAAGGGCAATTCTATTTTTCTCCCCACCACTTAAAACGCCCACTTTTTTATCAAGGTACTCTTTTGGAAATAAAAAGTTTTTCAAGTATCCAAAAACATGCATACTTCGTCCATCGTTTAGTTCAACTCTATCCCCACCATTTGGACAAAATTGGTGCATAATCGTTTGATTTTCATCGAGCATCTCTCTATGTTGGTCAAAGTAACCGATTTTAAAGTCACCTTTTTTAAAGCTTCCTTTGTCGATTTTGAGTCTTTCGAGGAAAACTTTGAGCATTGTAGATTTTCCGCTTCCATTTGGTCCAACGATAGCAATGGTGTCTTTTTGTAAAATTCTTGTGGTGAAATCTTTAATAAGTGGTTTATCTCCAAGTGTGAGATAAGCATTGTCAAGTTCAAAAAGCATTTTCTTTTTGTTGACAATTTCACTTCCATTAAATGCTTTTTTCTCCCTATCGAGTTCCAGTTTCATTTTATTTATTTTTCCTGGATTCTTTTTAACATCTTCTTTTAGTTGGAAATAATTATTTTTTCGCAGTTCATTTCTTTTTCTTCTAGCTGTTACTCCGTGTTGCATCCACCAAGCTTCATCTCTTAGTTTCCGCACCAAGTTTTCGTGGTCTCTTTGCATATTTAAAATCATTTGCTCTTTTTGTAAAAGATAATCTTTATATCCACCTTTAAACTTTGTCATCGTTCCATTTTCTATTTCTACTATATTTGTAGCGATATTATCTAGAAAATATCTATCATGTGAGATAAAAATAAGGGTAAATTTCTCTTTTAAAAGGATCTCTTCTAAAAACTCAACCATATACACATCAAGGTGATTTGTTGGCTCATCAAGGAGGAGTACATCTGGTTTTTTAAGGATTAATCCTGCTAGTCCAACTCTTCGTTGCTCCCCTCCACTTAAAAGGGAAACATCTTTGTATTCATACTCTTTCAGCATAAACTCTTGTAAAACTCTTTGGATTTTATTATCCAAATCCCAAGCGTTATGATGGTCTAAAAAGATACTTAAAGTAGATTGTCTTTGAAGTAACTCTTCATTCTCATAATCCTCAGCGATTTGTAAAGCAAGAGCATCGTATTCTCTTTGAGCAGCTTTGAGCTCTACTAGTTGTTCTTCGATAGCTTCTCGCACCGTAGTTCCAGCTTTAAATTTTGGTTGCTGTTCAAGCATCTCAATCTTGACAGATTTATCAACTGCTATCTCACCACTATCTGCTTCTGTTTCCCCTGTGAGGATTTTCATAAAAGTTGATTTTCCTTGACCATTTTGTCCAATGACAGCAACTCTTTGCCCAACTTCAAGGGTAAAATCTACATCTTTTAAAATTACTTTGATGTCATATTGTTTGCTTATTTTTTGTATATCTATGATT
This sequence comes from Desulfosporosinus sp., assembly GCA_020719775.1. GTDB lineage: Bacteria > Campylobacterota > Campylobacteria > Campylobacterales > Arcobacteraceae > CAIJNA01. Next base: position 32,168 of record DYPS01000022.1, read on the forward strand.
GCCATATTTGTTTTGTTATCTCTTTGTATTTCTAATTATTTAATCATTTATGATACCAAAATTATAGTTAAGGGCTAATTGTATCGTTTTAAATAGTGAAAGATTTTTCTATTTTAGAAAATGGTCAAAAAATGATACAAGTGAGTGATAATGGTGGTGGTGTTCCCGATGAACAAATAAAGGATATTTTTGAACCACATTTTACGATAAAAACTACAGGTAGTGGTGTGGGACTTTATATGCCAAAACAAATTATGCACAAAATAAATGGTGATATCACTGTAGAAAATAGAGAAACTAGATATGGGAAAGGTGCTTCATTTGGTTTAATGTTGTAGTAGTGAAAGAAAAAGAAGCATTTTATAAAAGGGGAGTTTGCCACCCCTTTTTTGTGATTATGCCATTATCTCTTCGATAGTGATATAGTCTCCAACTCTCCCTGTCATTTTTTCAACATCTGTATTTACTGGAAGTGTTTTTTTACCTGGAACCCAACCAGCAGGACAAACTTCACCTGTAGCAGTTGCATGTTGCCAAGCTCTTACTTGTCTTAAAAACTCATGTACATTTCGTCCAACCATTGGTGCTTGAACCTCTTGAGCTACTACAGTTCCCTCTGGATTGATTAAAAATCTTCCTCTTAAAGCGATTCCTTCCTCTTCAATCATTACACCAAATGCTCTACTTACAGCTCCAGTTGTATCTGCACCAATTGTAAGTTTTAAACCAGCCAATAAAGGTTCAGTTTCGACAAATCTTTTGTGAGAAAATTTTGTATCAGTTGATACCGCTAAAATCTCAACACCTAACTCTTGGAACTCATCATATTTTGCATTCATTGCAGCTATTTCAGTAGGGCAAACAAATGTAAAATCAGCTGGGTAAAAACAAACTACTGTCCATTTCCCTTTGTAATCATCACTGTTTACTGTTACATAGTGACCTGTTGCAGCATTATATGCATCCATTTTAAACTCTGGTGATTTTCTTAATACTAAACTTGAACTCATATTTTTTTCCTTTTTTTCTATAATTGTATTTTCTTCTTGTGAAGTAACTTTTGTCTCTTCTATTGGTTTTGCACCTGTATCGCAAGCCATTTTATTTCCTTTGTTTTAAAGTTATGGAAGTATATCTAAAGGATAAAAATTATCCTTTAGTAAAGTTTAGTATAAATAAAAAATAATATTCTTATAAGTTTATACAATAAATAAAAGTATATACTAATATAAAGTGTGTTCTATTAAAATCTTACATCCTATAGCAATAAGGATTACCCCACCTATCTTTTCAGCTTTATCTTCGAGGAATGTTCCCCCTTTTGTACCCAAAAATACCCCAAGGTAACTAAAGAGAAATGTAATGATTCCAATTAAAATCATTGAAATAAAAGGATTCAGTGCAAGAAGTCCAAGGGTAAATCCAGCAGCCATAGCATCAATACTTGTAGCTATTGCTAAAATCAAAAGGACTTTATCTGTGATAATCGAGATTTCATCTTCAGTATTCTCTTGAAAACTTTCATACAACATCTTCCCACCGATGGCACTTAAGAGGAGAAAAGCTACCCAATGGTCGATGGACTCTATAACGCTTCCAATTCCCAAACTTGCCAAATAGCCAATAAGTGGCATAAGTGCTTGAAAGATTCCAAAAAAGAGGGCAACTTTTAAAGCTAAGGCTTTGTAAAATCTTGCGATTTTACCCTTAGCCCAATAGAAATAGCAAAAGCATCCATCGATAATGCAAATGCTAATAATAAAACTTCAATCATATCTCTTATTTCCTATTTTGTAATGTATTGTAAAGAGCGATTATAGTGAAAA
>DYPS01000108.1 GCA_020719775.1 Desulfosporosinus sp.
AATTCAAATTATTGGTAAACTCTAACATAATCTATTTCAAAATTTGCCGAAGTAATATTAGGATCAACACTACCTCCAAAATTGCCACCCATTGCGCAGTTCATAATAATAAAAAAGTTTTGATTAAATGGAACTGATGCACTATTATTGAAGGTGTAAAACAGTTGGTTATCTACATAAAACTTGATAGTTTGCGCATCCCATTCAGCTGAATAATTATGAAATTCTGATGTTGCATTGCTAATCATCATTGTATTACCGGAGCCATTAGCTCCGTAATGTTCAGGATAATGTAATGTAGCGTAAATTTTATTTAATTGATTTCCAACATGTTCCATCACATCAATTTCACCACATGTGGGCCAACCCACTTGTCCAATGTTATTTCCTAACATCCACAATGCGGGCCAAGTACCGCCACCAAAAGGCAATTTGGCACGGAATTCTATTTTACCATATTTAAAATCAAATTTTCCTTGAGATAATAATCTAGCAGAAGTATATTGACTTCCCATATAGTTTTCTTTAATGAGTTTTATTTTCAATACACCATTTTCTATTATAACATTTTCAGGTCTGTTCGTATAGTATTGCAATTCATTGTTCCCCCAACCTCCGGCACCAATATTGTATCCCCATTTGTTAGAATCAGGGGCACCATTAGTGTTGAATTCATCAGTCCAAACAAGTTGTGGTTCAACCCATATAGTTAAAGAAATTGTTTTAGAAATATTTTGCAAACCTCTATAAGCTGAAACTACTACATTAAAATTATTTATCCCAAATTTTTTAAATTTGTATTGAAAAACTCCATTTGAAGATTGAAGTACTTCGTTTTCAACCAAAATTTTATATAATTCCGCATTTGACGCTACAACATTAAATGTAACCAATCCACTTCCGTCTCCGGAAGGAAATTGATTACTCAGACCATGAATTGTATATTCTACTTGTAAATTTTCTAAATTATCTAATTCATCAATATTAGTAAAACTTGAGTTACATGAAATATTAATCAATAACAACAACAACAAATAAATGTTGTATATAAGATTGGATTTTTGATCAACAAACATAAAATTTGTGTTGATTTTAAAAAAAAATGAAACTAGTAGACATATTTGTTCATTTTTACAAATATATCTACTAGTATAATTAATAAATATTATTAAATACCTCTCACTTCAACATTATCAATAGAAATCCCGTCTTGCAAATCTTCTCCACCACTTTTAATAACTAAATAAGCTGTTCCTGAAACACTTGGCGTAAAAGTTCCGGGCGTATTTTCTCCACCACAACCAACTGAACTAATCCAACCTGAAAAAGGTGAACTGCCACATCCGGCCCAAGTATTAATTTCACGAACTTTACCGGTAGAATAGTCATTATTCTGAACAGGAGCGGTATTACTTAAAAAAACTTCAAACCAAGTATTGCTTACTCCGGTGGTAGAAGAAGCAATAAGATCTACTTTATAAGTTCTTCCGGCAACTAGATTTATTTCTTGATAAATACCTTGTTGTTGCCAACCGCTTGCATTAATTTTTGCTTTACCATTGGCAAAAGTCCATTGAGCTCCCGATGCACTTATTTGTAGAATAGTCCATTTAGAAATATCCGAAGCTGTTTCAAATTTACCCCCCAAAACAAGATTTCCTGAATTAGGGTCTGAAGCTGTAACATTCAATACCTGTGAAGATTCAACAATAACACCACCTGCTCCAATAGCATAATGTTTGATATTATAGGTACCTGCATCCGGTAAAAATATTTCTTTTACCATCGGACCGGCACTCATACCGGCTCCATCATCTAAATTCCAAGCTGATTTGATATAACTCGTGTTATTTGCTCTTAAAGTAAATTTATTAGGAGAAGTTGTATTCGGAATTATCGTAAAAGTAGCATCCAAATTGCTTGCAGTTAATGGATTTCCCTCAATGTTATCATCGGGTTGACAACTCGATATTATGATTCCAAAAAATAGAATTACAATTTTCCAGATATTATTTATATTTTTTGTCATTTTAAAAAAATTAAATTGTTAAATGTTATTATATGAAATACAATGTTTCAAGAAAATCCAGATTAATAACCAGGATTTTGACGTAACAAAGTGTTATCTAATTCTTTTCTTGGAATAGGCATTATTTCATTTTTTCCGGCTACAAATCCTCTGCTTCCAAGTGCTGCAGATGCGTCACCCCAACGAACTAAATCAAAAAATCTATGTCCCTCACCTGCAAATTCCTTTCTTCTTTCTAATTTTATAGCTTGTAAAGAAACCGGAACTGATGACAAACCGACTCTAGCTCTTACAGCGTCTAAAAGAGCTTGAGCTCTAGTACCGGTAGCACCAAGAGCTTCTGCTTCCATTAAATAGGTGTCAGCCAATCGGATAACATAAGTGTTTTGTCTATAATTTAGTTCTGTGGCTCCAGGACCTGTAGATACATCACTTACACGTGGACAATATTTATTTAAAAAATAACCGGTATCCATATAACCTGGAGTATAATTTGCAAGACCTGCTATCTTAAGCGCTTTTACATCTAAAATTGTAGCTCCAAATCTAGGGTCACCGTTCATAACATCATATAAACCTTGAGTAATAACATTAAAACTCCATCCTGATTTCAAATCCGGTACAGATGTATTATTCCTTACGAACTCTCTCGGACCAACCATTACGTTATAAGAGTTTCCTTCATCAGCATCGCTTCCCCAATTCCACCAGTGAGCACCTGAGGTACTTGCATGACTTGCTTCTAGAAGTGATTCAGCGTTGAATTTATTTGAAACTACCCATAGGTCGTTATAATTTGACAATAAATGATTTCCATATTGATTGTTGCCACCTACTGTTCCATTTACAACAGCTAAAACTGTTGCGGCTTGGGAATTTTTTCCTTGATAAAGATAAACTTTTCCTAAAAGAGCTTGTGCTGCACCCTTTGTAAACCTTCCTTTTTCAGCATCTGAAACAGTCCCCGGAAGTACATTTATCGCAGCAATCAAATCATTTTCAATTGAAGAATATACATCTGCCGGATTTGCTTGAGTAACATCATACATACTTGCCGGCAATACAGGCTCTGTAAAAAGCGGGACATTTTTAAACATACGAACCAACTCGAAATAATATAATGCTCTTAAAGCTCTACTTTCTGCAGTGAATCTATCTTTTAAATTTTGACTCATATTAACCTCAGGTATTTTCTGAAGCAATAAATTTGCTCTGTAAACTCCTTTGAAAAAATCACTCCAAAAACTTATTTCCATATTCGCCCCATCAACTGTAAAATTTGTTAATACCTGATATTGGAAACCATCTGATGCACCCCCACCACCTGCAACATGATCATCTGATGCGGAATTAGACAATGCTACCATGTTATTAAAACCTCCTGTGTATTTTCTTAATCCATCATATACAGCAACTAATCCGGCAGTTGCTTCAGCTTCGTTTTTATAATATGTACTTTCCAAGGGTCTCCCCTCCGGTTTTACTTCAATAAAATCTTTACTACATGACACAATAAATGACAGTAATATAATTGAAGTAATTAATGATAAATAATATTGTTTTTTCATGATGTTATTGATTTTTAAAATTGTAAGTTAATTCCAAATAGGAATGATTTGGGTTGAGGATAATAACCTTTGTCAATTCCTGAAACATTTCCACCAATTTCCGGATCATATCCTGTATATTTAGTGAATGTCAAAATATTTTCAGCAGTAACTGATAATCTAATCTTCTCTGCTTTAATTTTTTCAGATAGCGTATTTGGTAATGAATAACCTAATTGTAATACTTTTAACCTTAAAAAATCACCGTCTTGCAAATAGTAATCAGACATTTTACCAAAATTAACAGATGAATTGTCTAATCTTGGCACTTCATTTGAACTGCCTTCTCCTGTCCAACGATTTAAAATGGCTGTTGTGTAATTAGCTTCTTGAATATCTAATCTTCTCAATCCTTGGAAAATTTTATTTCCTGTCCAACCGGCAGCCAACAATGTAAAGTCTAATTGTTTATAATTTGCATTAATTGTAAAACCAAAGGTGTATTTTGGAAGAGGGTTTCCAAGATTTGTTTTATCTAAATCTGTTATAACACCATCTCCATTTACGTCAACCCATTTGAAATCTCCGGGTTGAGCATTAGGCTGTACTAAATTACCTGTACTATTTTTATAAGCATCTATTTCTGCTTGATTTTGGAAAATACCATCTGTTTGGTATCCCCAGAAATAATTTAAAGGTTCTCCAACTTCTCGTCTTGTAATAGAATTAAAAGTATGATAATAGGCATTTCCATCTTTATATTCTATTCCTTTACCAAGATAAGTAATCTCATTCTTTAATGTTGTAAAGTTTCCACTAAAAGAAAAGTTAATATCATTAATTTGTTTTTTGAAGGTAAACTCTAATTCTATACCGGTATTTTCCATATCTCCATCATTTGCTGATGGTAATCCATTTGATCCAACATATCCCGGAATATAAACTTCTTGCAAAATTCCAACCGTTTTCTTTTTATACCAGTCAAAATCAATACTCAAACTATTAAAAAGTTTAGTTTCAAAACCAATATTTGTTTGACGTGTTTCCTCCCATTTTAAATCCGGATTAGCAGGAGCATCAGGACTAACACCTATATTGATAACCTCATCAAGTCCAAAAGTGTAATTTCTTCCACCGCTAACAGTTGACTCATAAGAAAATTTTCTAATTCTATCATTTCCTGTTACACCATAGCCTCCCCTGATTTTTAATGAATTTAAAGCATTGTTATCTTTCCAAAAGCTTTCTTTAGATACTACCCATCCCAAAGAAAATGAAGGGAAATTTCCATATTTACTATTAGCTCCAAAATTAGATGATCCATCTCGTCTTAAGATTCCTGTGAAAATATATTTTTCATTATAATTATAATTTAATCTTGTAAAAAGTGAGCTAACTCTATGTGGTTCACTAGTCCAAGAATAACCTATTTTATCATCAGTTGTAACATCTGAATTAAAAGATGCTTGTTCCCAATCATTTGTTGCTAAATTGAGATGAGTAACGGAAACACCTGTTGGGTTATCATCTTCATAGGCTCCTTGACCTAAAAGCAAGGTAAAATCATGATTTCCAATTACTTTTGAATAAGTAAGTATGTTCTCAATATTCCAAGCAAAAAGATTATTTCTTGATCTATAAATACTATTTTGAATACTATTATATGAAGGGTTTAAATAAAATTTTGGACTAAAACCTTGATTTCCCCAATATGCCAATTTTGCTCCTAATGTAGATTTAACAGATAAACCCTCCATAGGTTTAAATTCTAAAAAAGCATTTCCAACAAAATCGTCACTTGAGTCGAATTGTCCGTTTGTCATTTTTTTATAAGCTAATGGGTTGCATATTCCTTGACCAACTTTATTTGAGATTCCGTAAGGATTACCATTTTCATCTCTTAAAATGTAGTACATAACATTATTTGGATCAGTAGCATTATAAGGTGTATTTCCAAGAGCTATTGGATCAGTTTCAATAATTTTTGTTATTGGATCTAAATTTATAGCTGAAATTAATGGTCCACTATACTCACTATTTGTACTAATACCTACACTTTTTTGATGAGAATATCCTAAATTTTGTCCAATAGTGAAATATTTGGATAATTTATGTTGAGAATTCAATCTGATGTTCTGTTTGTTAATGTTAGATCTATCAGGGAATACGATACCTTCCTGGTATTGAGAACCAAATGAAAGATAAAAATTAGATATATCATTGGCACCACTAATATTAGCTTCGTGAATTATTCTGAAAGCATTGTTACTAAATATTTCGTTTTGCCAATCAGTCCCTTCACCAAAAGATGAAGGATTTGAATAGGGTAAACTCATACCTGAATTAACTGCTTTTTCATTCATAATATTTGCATATTGTGAAGCATTCAATAAGTTTAATTTTCTTGCAGGAGATGATAAACCAAATGTTCCATTATAACCGACTTTTATATCTCCTTTTTTTCCTTTTTTGGTCGTAACCAAAATTACACCTGAAGCAGAACGAGCTCCATATATGGCAAGAGACGCAGCATCTTTTAAGATTTCAATTGATTCAATATCCGATTGATTTAAAAAACCAATATCATCATTAATAACAACACCATCTACAACCCATAATACATTGTTTCCCCCATAATCACTAAAAGTGGTTACCCCTCTAACTCTAACGGTTGATCCGGATCCGGGTTGACCGGCATTTGCCGCAATATAAACACCGGCAGTTTGCCCCTGAAGTGATTGCTCTATTCTACCTGCATTGGGAATTTTTTCCAATTCTTTGGAGTCAATTTTTGAAATAGCTCCTGTTACTACACTTTTCTTTTGACTTCCATAACCCACGTTGATGACAACTTCATCCAAAGCGTTTTGGTCTTCTACCAAGTTGATTTTCATTTCACCTTGTGTAATGAGCACTTCTTGCGATACATACCCGATGTAAGAAACGATAATGTGGGTTACATTAGTTGGCACACTTAACGTAAACTTTCCATCAAAATCTG
>DYPS01000023.1 GCA_020719775.1 Desulfosporosinus sp.
CAACCCCAACCCCAACCCCAACCCCAACCCCAACCCCATGATATTTGTTTGCAATATACACAATTATTCATTTTATTAACTGAAAAATCATACAATAATTAATAGTTTGTTTTAAGGGAGCAAAATAATTTGGACATTTGCTTTACTATCTTAAAAGATATTCTGATGAATTAATGACACGAAACATCTAAACAAAATTGAGGTTGATGTCTTTTTTAAAACTAATCTAGTTATTCGATAAATAATTTTCGAAGATCATTGTGATAGATCAGTTCATCCAAGGAAATCTTTATTTGTAGTTCTTAGATGTCTCAGTGTTGAGTTCGTTTACCAATCCAACTTCTGCCTTTTTGTTGTTGTACTATGTGAGAGTTGGCTTAATATGAACTCGGCAGGCCATGACAGCGGCAATGCAATGACGAAGGTTAGAAATCTTAAGATAATGAACTGCCTTGTAAAGTGAATTGATTTCCTTTGCATCAAGTGAGCCGATTAGAGTATTGAGTTCATTTCCAATTACATTATTAACTACATTAGTAGTAACTTTAGGGGGCTTGGCAATGTTATAGTGGAGTGTTTCAAGAATATTGAGAATAAACTCAAATGTTTTTTGATCGATTGTGTTAATAGTAATCTACTTCATATGAAAAGTACCGCTCCTTTCTCAGCAATTGCAATGGATTCTTGAACAAATACCATAGCATTGACTTGCTGTTCATTGAGTTGATAATCCTTACCGTCAACAGTAACACTCACCATTCAATTTTTTTTTATTATGATATATCTGATTGGGCAGATAAAGCGATTTGAAAGAGTATATTATTTATTTAAATAAGCCAATATCTTACTTTTTGAAATAATTTTTTTCGAAATCTATATTTAGTGTTTAGTTTGGAGTTATAAATGTTTAGTGCAAATCATATTTTTACGGCTTCATAAATGTAGAATTTAAAGATACTCAAGAAGAAATTTCCTCCACATCTTTCATTAAGGGTTAATTTCAAATCGTGGCCCAGCAAAAACTCCTAAAAATCACTACGATAAGTAACTCTTCCGAAATCAATAGTGCTTAAGTATTTCAAAAGTGGTTTTACGTATTCCATAAATTTATTGAATCCATTCTTTTCTTCATAAAGTGTCAACAAAAAGTAGATGCGTCCATTTTTGCTGAGTCTGCGTTTAGCAATTTCTAGAGCTTTAGTTTGATCTGGCATAATCATAAAAGATGAGCCAAAAATAATAACATCGAATAGAGTTTAAGGGTAGTGAGTTTCAAGATCGTAATAATCCATTTGTCTTATTTATACGTTGGTATAACGTTCAAATAGTTTTTTGCAGGCGGGAACATAGTGGGGATTGTAATCAATACCGACTACATTTGCGCCTTAAAAGTTATCAATAATGCTGTGTAGGGGGTGTCCAGTAGCAGTACCGATATCCAGCACATTTTTAACTTCTTTTCTCTTCTGATTTCTTTCTCCGATTTGTCTGTAAGTTTCTCTGGATAAGTGTATGTGTACAAAGTGAAGAAATGAGAAAAAACGTATTCGTAGATCATTGCTGGGATATAGCTGACTATTGATTGTAGTGTGGTGATGATGAGTGTGAGATACTTCTTGAAATCGAACATATTTTATTGCCAACAAAATAATTATTAGGTTCAACAATTGTAGATGCTTATTTATAGATTAAGTAGAAATACTACCCATACACTGATTTCAAATATCAGGAAAAATAAAATTTATTAAACTGATGCACCAAAAAATTGGAAAATTGAGGGAAAAGTTATTGTCAAGGTGCTTTCAAAAGATTTTGAAAATGAATAAAAATAGATTTTTATTAGTTGCAGACATTTGTCGGAAATAAATGCAATGAATGAGATTTGGATGATATGATTGAATTTAAGTTTTATTGGTATTTTATGTAATATTAAATAACAAATTCATTTTACATCCAATCTGGTTTGCTGAGATAGAAGATGCTTATGTTGCACAAATTCTGGAAAATCATGAGAAATTCTTCTCAGATTATTTTACTTATTCATGCGTGCTCCATAAATCTAACACTTTATCGACGATAATTATTCATTGCTATCCCCCTTCAATGATTTCATTAAACTTCGAATTTTCAGCAAATTGATTGAACTATTTTTATTCTCCTCGTGAATTTCAGACATGTACTGATGCTTCAGCAGAACCATTGAACCCTATATTTCTCTATTTTTTTGGGTTAGCCTGGTTGAGTGATACTCCTTGAGGTAAGGTTTACTTTGATCGATGAAGGGAAAACACTTGGGAGTGTACTTGTATGGATCTTCGAGATAATAGCTCATTAACTGTTTTAATATTAAAATTATGAGGCCCAATAATCAGTACTCGATGCGATTGGCGCGCTTAAAAGCATTTTATAATTCTTGCCTGCTGAGTTTGCCATCACTATTCTTGTCCATCGAGAGAATGAATTCAATGATTTATAACTCGGATGGAGAGTGGGTACTTCCCATGTGTTTTAATGAAGCTTCAATCAAAGTCTTTACTTCGCCTCGATCGAGAAAATTATCTTTATTTTTATCATATTTTTTGAAAATGTAGTCCACTGCTTCTTTAATTTATTCAGCGGAATAACCCATTTAGTGGATATCTTCATAGCACTTATGTTGTAAAAATTTGCTGTAAATGGTAGAAAACGATCTTTCATGTCGACTTGAAGGAGACTTAGAACTTCTCTCCCCAGGTTTTAGAGGTTTCAGTTCATTCAATGTTTTTGGCCTGAAGGCAAGTTGTCTCCGAGAGTTTGGACTAATGTTCCTATCAGAAGGAGATGGGCTTTTGGTTGGTGGTTTTGAGTTTGGAGAACGAGTTTGTTTCGGATTAGGTGAACTCATTGGTGAGTAATTATTGCAGATTAATTGATATTTTATAGATTTCAGTTGATAGAAAGAGCTAAATATAGATGATGATCTATCAATTAAAGCCCCAAGCCCGAGGGTTTTCGGGATTATAGGCTTGATCAGCAGCCAAAATCCAAGTAAAACGTTCACGAGGGCCAAGGTTGACTTGCCATCTGCGATCAGTAAGTGGAATATGCTTGTATTCCTCAATTTCAGCAGCAATCTTTCCTCCGTAGTTCTCCTCATTGTTATAGGATGTTAACAACACTAGATGATCGAATTTAACTCTGCTCAGATCGGCAATGGCGCTAGTATCTCGATCAGTAGCATTTTCTACAGTCAACAAGATGAGATTGCTTTCGGGGTGGTAAAGGAAATATTGAATTGTAGTTTTGTTGAGATCTGTTCTTTTACCGTTGCTAACATTAACAGATTCGAAACTTTGACTGATGAGATTGGGAACTTTATCAGTGTAAACTCTTTCGAAATCGACTCTCTCTGATCCGTAGAAAGTCAAATTATAATTGTGTTCATGAGATTTCCATTGTCCAGCAACGAAAATAGTATAAGTTCCAGGAGTTAAATTAACTTCAAGATCGAGATTTCTGGTTCCATGAGTAAAAGCTAAATAAAAAAAATTGTACCTGCATTAATAAGAGTGGTTTGATCTCCTTCAGTCTTATGAAGAATAATATGGAAAGGAGAATATTCATATCCACTGTTGGTAGGGAATAAACGTTAGTCCCATTGACTCACTGTAACAAATCCGTGAGCGTTGTTACGAATTTTGAAGTTATAAGATGAATAGAATCCATATTTGTGAGTAGACTGAATAGTAGTTGTGGAATATGCTGTGTTGAGATGAGCAATTAGAATGTGACTAATATTATCTCTCACTTGAGCTGATCCAAGTTCAAATGTTCCTTCAGGTTTGTAACTGATTTTTGATCTTTCTTCAAGAGTTCCCCAACTGTTGCGGAGTTCAAGATTACCCTTTGATGAATAGTTAATGACGCTATATGAGAAATTGGGATTAATTCCAAGAGCAGCTATTTTTTCATTGGGAACAGCAAAAATAACTTGTCCTGCAGCAATAGCCTTTTTGATGATATTTCCAATGTCGGGATTGTCGCTAAATTATATAAAATTTACAAAGAGTATTTTTTCACTGGTGCACCAGTAAGATCTCTCAAGTAATTCTCTCTTGGCTGAAGTCTTGAAAACACATCATATCCTCCAAAGGATTTAGCATAAGCTTTTTCAATTAAAGCAGAAGAAAGCTCGAACTCAGAATCAGTATTGCTTAAAACACCTGCATTTTCACCCTCGAGGAAAGGAAGAAGGCTGTCAACTGGGACATATCTCCAAACTGAATTGATGAACAAACGAACCAAGTAAAATCCATTTGAGTTGGTTTTTTGATCTTAAATCAATCTCTTGATATTGGCCTCAAGTTCAGAAAGTCCACTAAGGGTACTGGCAAAATGAGGAGAACTTAAAGTTCCAACTTTGATATCATTGGGATCAATATATTTACCGAAGTTGACAGTTTTTGCAAGTTCATTGGGTCTTTTCCAAACTGATTCTTTGGCTTTGTTTTAAGCTCCCAAAGAGACAGATGATGAAGGGAATTAATAATCAACATAATCGAAATTATTGAGTTTTCTTTGTCTGGTTCTGTCAGTTTCAAATGGTCTAACAACATCAACAGATGAGTGAAGAGTTACATTTTCTTCAGCAAATTTAAAGTCTTCAGCTACTTTTTTCAATTTTCTGACATAACCAGGTTTGTTGAAGGAAGTTTTAACTGAAAATGGATGAAGTTTATCAATAAATTCAAGATCTTCATATTGAACAGGCTGTATGGGAGCAACTTCTTTTTTTGTTTCAGCGGGAGGGACAATCTTAGAATCAGGACCTTTTGGTTCAACATAGTTGTTTATCTTAGGAGCAGTAGGAGCAGTTGGGGCAACAGTAGCTGGTAGTTTAGGATTACTGATTAAACCAATAGTCTTAATACCTCCATCAGTAGTTTCATTGCTTGGAACAATTACTGAAACATCTTCTTTTCCTTTAGCAACAATTTTGCTTTGTTGAGGAGCTTCAACTTTTACAGTTGCTCCAGTTACACTAATATTTACTGAATTCTTTACGGAATCTCCTGATTTGTTAAGGTTTGTAGTTGCTGGCTTTGGTTGTTCAGCGGGCTTAACTGGTTGTTGAGGTTGAACAACAGGTTGTTGAACTGGTTTTATTGGCTGTTGAGCGGGCTGAACTGGTGCTTGGGGAGGTTTAATTGTGCTATTAGTTACGGGAGTAGTTTGAGGAATAACTACTTTGGGTTTTTAGGGAGTATTGCTTGTGACTGCGGGCTTAGGTTGTTCAACTGACTTGGGCTGTTCGGCAGTCTTGGCTTCAGGAGTTTGTCCGGTAGCTCTTCTTCTGACTGGAGCAGGACCCATTCCTCCGAAGAGCATAGAGTCAAGATCTTTTTCGAAATTGCCTTTTTTTCTGTCGGCATCGAGTTCTGATTTGAGAATAGTGTTTACTTTGATATTCATAGACTGGTTTGGCCTCATCGTCATCGTCAATATGCAATCCTCTGCGAATTCCTCCGTTCATAATATATCTTAATAAAAATTATACGAAAACTCACTTAAAAACAGCTTATCCCATCCGACTTCTTTTTCTACTTGATCCTTATCAAAGATTGTTAATATAATTGAATAGTCCATTTAGATCAAATATTAAACGATTTTATTTACTCCCTTTGAATTTAAGCAACAAAATAGAAGCTATTGTCATCTTAAAAAATATATTTCAAACTTCAGGAAAATAGTGATTTGCTTTGGCATTAGGAAAGAAGAAAATAAAACAGTTTTATTTTATTAGTATAAACAAATATAAGTTTAGGATTTTAAGTTATTCCGAATAACAGTTCGTTTGGAAGTAAGCTAGAAAATATATTCGAGCTATAGTCGAAATTTGATATATTTTTTAATAACTTTCAAATAATTCAAGTTATTTTCTAATCGAAAATGAATTCAGTAGAAAATTAATAGAATTTAAAAAATGATGTACATTTAAATTTACTAAAATCGGATTCAAAACTGCAAAATAATTGATAATTAAGGTAAATCATAAGCTGTTATGGTGGTTGTAAAGTAAATTAATACTCTAAAGAGAAATTTTATTATTATTTTTCATTTTTTAACCTTTCTGAGCTCTAATTAATGTTTAGAAGTTGTAGTTATAATTCTTCTATTAAAAAGCATGGGCAATACGCCGTGCGCGCTTCGTAATTCTGATAATTCCAACTAAATCAATGAAATAAGGGATGTAACAGAAGACTGTTCATTTAAATCGCTTTAAAATTTATAAAATGATGAAGCACCTGTTTGGGCTCTGCGTAGTAAACTTAACGAAAGCTTTACTCACACTATTATCGCCAGTAAAAATATAATGAATTGCACATCCACCAATCAAACCTTGAGCAGTACACATCAAGAGTATGTTTCTCAGAGTACTGGTGGAAAGGAAAATTAAAATTTTAATCTAATTTCACCTCAAATGTCAGCTCAATTGGAGGAAATGCTTTTTATTCCTGTTTGTAGTTTTATCAAAAAAATGAAAGTTAAAAAACCATAATTCACTATGATTCAAATTGATCCCAAAAATTTTATTGTCATGAAGGAAAAGCCAATCAAGGAAGACTATGAAATCCAAAATTAAATAGGAAAAGGAGGATTTGGTAGCGTTTACAAGGCCAGGGAGAAAAATATTGGAGAAATGAGGGCAGTAAAAAAAATTAGTAAAAATTAAATGAATAACGAAGAAAAATTAAGTTTGATCAACTAATTCTAAATTTTACGGAGATTAGATCATCCAAATATAATCAAACTATATGATATCTATGAGGATGATGAATTCTTATATGTTGTAACAGAGTTATGCGAAGGAGGAAATCTTCTTCAATTCACTAATAAAAATCCAATGACAGAAAGAATAATCAGATAAATTATGACTCAAGTTTTGAGCGCTGTTAAGTATATGCACAGCTTTAATATTTTGCATAGAGATCTGAAATTATAAAACATAGTTGTTGTGAAAAAGACTCAATAGTTTAATAAATAAAAAATATAAATAAAATTGATTGACTTTGGAATTTCTGTTGATCTTAATAAAGACAAAATTGATCCTAATGATGATCTTCTCGGCACTCTCATTTATATGTCTCCTGAAGTGTTTGATGGAAACGTGGGATTAGCTTTGGACATGTGGAGTTGTGGTATTATCTTTTACATGATGAGTACTAAAAAAATGCCTTATACTTATAAATCAGAAGAATAGCTTGTGCATAAAATTACGAAAGCTGATATTATCCGTAAAAGTACATATGTTGACATTTAGATCTTCAAAAAATATCGCTCTAGCTTAAGGTTTTTATAATGAGTTTTTTATAAAAAGATCCAAAAAGCAGAATAACTGCTGATAAATCTTTGAAAAATGTTTGGATTTGCAAGTAAAAGAGGGGTTCTAAAATGACTCAGTCAAAACGAGCGCAAGCTGTCAATGATTTGCTCAGTTACGATGTACATTTACCTCCATTCAGGCAAAAAATAATTTGGTTTCCATGATAGAAAGTTATCTTGTTTGCAAAAAAATCAATCAATCTGAAAGACAAAGATTAGCTCGTATTTTCCAGGAATTTGATTAGGACAAAAGTGGTATAATTTAAGTGCAGTAATTCAAAAAATTCTACGCTTAAAATTCAGATCATTACGATGTCAAAGAAGTTGAATAATTATTAAAAATCATAGACAAAAACAAATCAGGTAAGATAGACTTCAATGAGTTCATCAGTGCGATGTACTCACGCCGTAAGCTATTCCAGATTAAAGCTTTGGAGTAGGCATTTGATTTTTTCGACAAAGATAAATCAGGCTAGTTATCGAAAAATGAAGTTCGTATAATTTTATAGGGAATTCAAAACTAATAAATTGAATATCTGTTTAAGCAGTTAGATTCAAATAAGGATATGCGTATTTCGAAAAAGTAATTCATTACTTATTTGATTAATCATCAAGAAAATGTTCAGTGAATTATTATTTCGAAATGCAGCGCTGTGATATACATATCAATTTTATCCTC
This sequence comes from Desulfosporosinus sp., assembly GCA_020719775.1. GTDB lineage: Bacteria > Campylobacterota > Campylobacteria > Campylobacterales > Arcobacteraceae > CAIJNA01. The sequence goes on from DYPS01000023.1 coordinate 8,042, forward strand.
TTTCACATAAACACTCTTTTTCGTTGATTGAATGGTTGGGGAATTAAAGCCTACATGTTTAATCTTATTTTTGATTTTGGTGTCATGCAGTGATTCTACTTTGCTCTATCAACACTATTGTTTGTCACTGAACTTGTGCGCATTGAATTCTAATAAGAGCATGTTGCTGATCTCAATTAATTGTATTTTGTCTTGACTACAGAGTTGCCATTTGATCTTTTATCTTTTGACTAAGATTATCTATTAAATAGATTTGATTGAAAAGTTGTATTGGCTTTGAGTTGGGTTAACTCTTGATATAGTTCCTGATTTTATTTATCTTTTTTATCAAGTTACTGTCGCAATTTACAATTGATTTCTTCGTAATTACTAATCTGTTCCTTGGTGTTGGCTTATTGTTATCGACGAAAATCGAGTTATTGTTGAATGAGTAAGTAATTTTATGTATCTTTAAACTGAATAGAACTAAACTTACGTTCATTTATATTTTCATCATCAACTTTTTGTTAGTTTATTTCAAACTTGTGATTTGAAAGTAAGCTGCTTTGAGTTATAGCTTCAATTCTTCAACCTAATTCCTGGTTGTTGTGAAACAAGGTTCAATATTTTCTTTATTATTGGTTGGTCGTATGAGCCTCATCGTTAAATTTAATAATCAATTTCAAAGATAGTATTCGAGTGTCAAATTTAATAATTTCATACAATCAAGTTGGACATTTATTTATAGAATTAACTCTGATTATATGACTTTTTGAACTATATTGAATTGACACTAATGAGTAAAATTACTAACAAATTCATCGCCAACAAACTGAAAGAAGTGTCAGGCATCGTGGATGGAACTTTGCCCAATGAGATTGATGATGAGACTGCTCTTAAAATCATCTTTTAAAGCTATGATGATGAAATTTTCTTATTTCAAGAGTAAATCAAATTAATGAATAAGAAAAATGCAGAGCTCAAGGTGATTGAGTTATAGTTAAGAGTGCAGATAAAAAAAATGATTTAGGTCTAACTTAAAAATAACAAAAAAAGAAGTTCGACTTTATTTTGTAAACTTGCAGATCCAATTGCTTTCTAAAACGCGCCTTAAAAACAATTGAATAAATAAATAAAAGATTTATTTGCAAGATGTGAAGGCCTTTAGAGTTAAAAAGTTTAATTAAGTAATTCGAACGATAATTTGTCACAAAAAATATTATAGAATCAACATAAATTTGCCTAAATGCAAACTCAAATTGAATGTATCATTAAATAGAAATAATCAAAAGATGAATCTTTAAGATTAAAGCAAATATAAATTGATGGTTTAAAAGAATAAAATCGTCAACATATTGCCATGCACAAATAAGTTGTTTAAAAATATTAAAGCAAGTTTATGAAAGATTTGAACAAATGCTTGTAAGAAAGGAACAAAGAAATGGAGAGGAAACACGATGCAGAAATAAGAATTTTGTAACAAAAAAATAAATAATTGAGTTCAATTCAATTAAAAATACAAAATTATGTATCTTTTATGTTTAACCTCGGAGATCCGAATAGAGAAGCAAAAGAATGGGTCGAATTACTAAAGCAATAATACAACAAATTTGAGAACAATATCAAAGAAGAACTTGAAAATGATGACGAAAATGAAAGAAAGAAAAGAACTAATCTCATCATGAATGACCAAAAAAATAAACTTCAAGCCAGAAGATATCTCCTCTCCAAGCTTGTAAAGCAATGATAGAAAATATAATCATATTCTATTTTATAATTAACATCTAATAATTTGTTCAAATTTAAATTATTGACATCACATACTCTTCACATCGGAGGTGGTTGATTCGAAAAGTTAATAAGATTTGGATTATAAGGTTGTCCTTTGAACGGAGACCCTTAAGCATCCCAAGCTTGCTTTAAAGCATTCATCTGTGTTTCTTCTTCTGTTGTTGGTAAACCCATTTGTTTTCTTTGTTGTTCATACATTAGCTTTCTAATTGCTCCTTGAGTTTATTAATCAAATTATTGCAATGGTTTGGTATTATTAACCTTTGTTGTATCGATTTCAGGATCTCCCTTAAAAACAGTACTCCAAATCTTTTCTTCAGCTTTTTATAAATTTAAAACGATGAAACTTTTCCCTGCTGATTTTTCTATTTTCCAAACAGAATCACCTGAATTAATTCTTTCTACAAGAATTCCATCAATAACTGTTTCTCCTGTTTTCTTTTTGATAGAAATATGATCATTTTTCAATTGAACTGTAATCTGAATAAAGTTAGTCATACATTTTTGGATGTTATTGACGATTCAATTTAAATTGTGACTTAAACTTCTCGAATTTATTGGCTCCAACTGTATTTTTAATTTGTTCCCCCATTGTAGGTGCTAATGATTGGCTATTTTGCTTATTTCTTCTTTTATTACACTTTTTTAACCACTTATTCTTTTTTCTATACTGTTTATACTTTGGATGCTATTTGCTTATTTTGATTATTTTAAACTGGTTTAACATTGTGCTGCTTTGCTTTTGCTGCTTCTAATTTTTTTTGAAACTCTTCTTGTGACTTTTGTGGTATTTTTTTATAATGTTCTTGTTGAAACTATTCCATAATTCCAAATATCTGAATTATAAATTATGTACTAATTTCTTATTGTATCCCGGAGGAAATCCCATCTTATCTCCCGGATCACATTCATAGAAAAAGTCTGTTTTTCTAAACATGAAATCAAAGAAAGAACGTACGAATCCTTCAATCCCTCCCACTTACTTGCAGATTGTGAAAAAGAACTAATCAAATCTTTGGCTCATTAATCAAATAATTATAAATTAAAAAAATGTTTGAACTATTTTAAGATTAAATATCCAACAATGATTTCAGCTGTTGGATATAAATTTAATAAGTTGAACGCATTCAACTTAAGTTTGTATGTATTTTAATATAAAATTATACATTGACCATTTGTCAATTAACTTCAACATGTTTGTGGGAAGTTTAATGAAGCATCATCAGAGTTTCTCCGAATTTATCAACTTGCAATTGATTGAATAATTTGAGTGTATCAATCAAGTCTTTGATGACAATTGTATCTTTTGATTATTATCTGAAAATCTAGAAAATAAACCCTTTGAGAATTTTATACTATTCAGGATTTGATGTTAGATTAAAAATAAGTTAAAATTCTTTAAAATGCAGTTATTCTTTTATAAATTAATAATTTTGCTGAATCGTTTGATTGTTTCTACCACAAAGTTGTCCTTCATACTAGCTAATTTGATCTTAATTAAAAATTGGTATCTTCCAAAGCAGCATAGCAAGGGCCAGTTCTTTATAATTGAGATACTAATCAGTAACCAGATATTGTTGTACTTGATCATAATTAATTTTCAGCAGTTACTAATCCAGTAATTTGGATTTAATTCTTTTTTAAAAATAGTATTGGAATTGTTTAAAAGGAATTCTTCCACCTTGAGCAAGACATTTGATTTATTGCATGAAAGTTGCATAAGAAAGAATTTTAAGTTTTAATTGTTATGTGCATTCAGTTATTGGTAATCGTTGATGTGGCAAACTTGATATGGGGTGTAATAATTCAGTGATGTCTTTTACAAATAAATCTTTGATTCCTGATTTACGGGCTTATGTGATGTTTTTCTTCATGTTTTTATAGATATCATATACAAATTAATTTTAGTATTTGATGCCTAGGATAATCCAGTCATCCATTTTATTAACTAAAACTTTGAAGAAACAGTAGTATTCTAAATACATTTATTTGATTTTGCTGTTTATTTGAGTAATTCTTTGCTTAACATTTGCAATTCGGTTTTAAATAAACTGTTTTAAGATGGGTTCTATAATTTAATTCTTAATAATTTTGAATTTTTTTTATTTTTCTAAGTAATAAAAATTTTACTGTTTAGCCATTCGGTTAAATTATTTAAGTATTCGTATGTTTGTTTGCAGTAATAGTTAAATCTTTCACTTGTGAAGTGAATATTTTAAAAACTTGAAATTGGTTCTAAATGAGCAGAAATGCCTAACACTAAATATTCACAGGGAATATCTTCCTTCGATCCATTCAGCGCATTGTTAAGGTTATAAATGAAGAAAACTATTTAAACTAGCAAGGTGAGTTAGTTTTAAATTAATACTTTCGACACTTCAATAATTTTTTATATTTAGCTGTTTAGCATATTTGAATTCATTATTTTTTGTCTTTATTGAACTGCTTCATTTTTTTTGCTTTATAATGAAGTCCAAAGACTATCATATAGCTCATCCAGTTTTGAAATTAGATGTTTTGAAGCTTCGACATCTTTAACAATGTTGGTTTTTTCAGACAGTAGTTTATTATAATTTTCCTGGAAATTTAATATTTTTCCCTAAATAGTTAAATATTTACTGCTTTATCATCAGGTCGACTGATTATACTAATAAAATGCTGCTGCGCTGATAAAATTTGTTTCTAAAATGAATCTCTATGACTATCTAGATCAGAAAACGACTGAGTTATTTTAGAAAAATAACTTTGATAAAAATTAATAAATCTATTCAATAGCATTTAACTACTAGGTTTAGTAATGTTTTTCAAAGCTGAGATGATTGGAGTTTAAGTATTTACTTATTCAACAATATGTACTTCGCTTTTTTGTTGATTTGCATTATGAATTGCTTCATATTTAGAGTCTAACAAAGATTCAATAACCTTCGTGATTTCAGAACAACACTCTTAAATACTGGTTTAATTATTGATTTTATGAAAAGCCTTACATTTGGTATGTTCGTCTCCGAAGCAACTATAGTATGATTCGATTGAGCTATTATCCTTATGAGAAATAATTGATTTTTATCCAGTTTGCCTGAACTCAAGTATTTAATTTTTAGCTTCAAGTTAAATCAATAAATCAAAGACTCCTTGATGAAGTTTATTATCTTTTATTGCTTTTGGAATTGGAATGATGTTGGATATTAAAGATTTAGTTTACTCTCCTTTGGGATTAATTCTTTATTAAAATGATATAAATCCATTTAATCTTTTCTACAAAAATTTAATATTTTACAGTGATAGGTCAATCCCATCGATAATGAATCCTTTCGTGTAAAAATATTTTCTTTAACTGGGAGGTTCATCACTTTAAGGTGCTCCGCCTTTTTTACTGTCTTTTTTGCCCTTCTTTTGTAGTTATTCAAATTATTTTAAGGCTTTGTTGAATCTTTATGTTTAAGCAGTTTTAGACTCTTCAAATTATTTTATAATTTATTAGCCAACTTTATTTTGAAAATTGTAATTTAATTTAAATTGAATGGCTTCAAAGTAATGCTCAATGGTAGCTTCATTTACGTTATGTAATCTCTTCATTAAATCTGCTCCCCATTCCTTTAAAGCTATTTTTTCAGGATTTTATTCTTCTGGTTTTTTTGAATCTTTCTTTTTTTTAGGATCTTAAACGACTGGTTATTTATTAAGCTAAAATGCCTAATGAATCACTGTATGAGGATTAATGACAATAACCCCATATTTTGCTGATAATTTTTGACTGATTGTACTTTTTCCAGAGAGTGAATCTCCAACAAATCCAATTTTGACAGGCATATACAATGGCACATTGATTTTCTATGGTAGTTATATTTTTGGGTAAGCAATTTCAACTAGATGTGAAATAACTTCAGATAGGCTTAATTTTTATTCAGTTTTTTATTTAAATGCCCATACTCCTGATTGATTTATATATTATGTTGTGCTTGTTTAATAAGAAGCGTCTATATATCGTGATTGATCTTTTGCCCTTCTCTCTTTCTTTTAAAAGGCCAAAAATTATTTTTCTATTTGTTTCCATTATGCATAATTAAAACCTTTGTTATTTTCATAAGTCTCTTCGTTGCTTATAATTAAATCAATAATGGCTTATAATGCGTTCTAGGCAATAGCTTTATGCTTCTTTTGTCTTCGTTATAGTCGAACAACTGTTTCGTCTAAATATTGTATTTTTTTTCTCCTATATTAATTGTTTCTCTCCTATTCACTTATAACTGCCTGAGGCAGTTCAGTAAATGATCGGTTTTTTAATTTTTATCCTCCATTCTTTTTTTCTGCTTTTTGCCTGTTTTTTTATTTTTAAATTAAATTGCATTTGTCGATTTGTGTTTTTATTTTTTTTGCATAGTTTTATACTAAATTATTTTAATTCCAAACCACCTCTGATTTGAAGTTTGCTTCTTTTGCATCGACTGTTTTTTTATTCTATCTTTTTATTCTTTCTTTTTTTTATTTTTAATGGATTTTTATGTTATCTTTTATTCTTTCCAATACAACTTGCTTATTGAAATTTTATTAAGTTGAATGCTTAGGTTTGTTTGGATCGTGTTAAAGTTCAATTCCTTGTCTTATACAGTTTAATTGAAAAGCTTCCAGTCCTTCATTGAAAGTATTGACTTCTTCATCTCGAAGGGATTGGTAAAATTTATTTTTCTTTTCCTCTAAAAATTTATTAAGATTGGTATCTTTTTAAATTCTAATTTTTTTAATTTGCTAAGTTTTCATCCAAACATCATAAACTTTTCTCTAATGTTCTTTTACAAATTAATGCGTAGCTCTTACTTTATTGATTTAAAAATATCGATGTTACTCTATTGCTCGTCTATTTTATTATAGTTATCTTTTGCGATCTTATAAAGCCATAAGCTAATGCTGAGTTTTAATATCCCTGTATTTTTATAGTTTCGACTCGATTTAAATAATTTTTTTTGGAAATTTGCTTCCAGTTTGATTCAGCTTGGAAGTTGATAATATATCCTTTTGTCTACTTGCAAACATTTTTTCTTAATGCGGTTGTATTTTACTCTCTGAAAATGATTAAATTTTCTTCATAGTTGCTTCTTTACGATCCTTATTGTATTTATGACAGCAATCTCTGATGGTAGTTAGAAGTGTCTCTGCGTTATACAAGATATTCTGAATGGGAAAGTCGACTTTGAAATTTTAATAGAGTAAATCTCTAACATTCTTGAAGTTTTGGAATTTACAAGCCATATCTTTGGTATTTTTAAATTTGCGTCCTTTCGCTAAGTTGAGTCTCTCGAAAATTACTCCTAAGTAATATCCGTTTTAAAAGTCGCTTATATACTGCAATTTGTCTCCTAGTTTGAGACTGCTGAGCCATTGATATGTTTCGTTATCGATGTCACTCATTTTGGAAATAAGTTTTATAAATAGGGAATCAATAAATTAGCTTAATTTAACTCATATATATTTTCACTCATATGAAATGATGAGTTTTGAATAAGATATAAACAATTAATCATTAATTCAGTCAAGCAGTTCTATTTCCTAATTTATTTTTGTTAATAAAAGTTATAAAATTTGTTGATTTTATAGTCTCCAGCCACCTTGACTTTACTGTATTTGTTTCCATTTGCGACCTTCAAGAGAACCTTAAATTTAGGAAAATTTTTATAGTCCTTAATTTTTATCATTCTCAAAGCAACACTCGAGTAATTTTATATATAAAGCCCAAATATCTCCATTATTTGGGTTCATTTTAAGAGCCTCTTCAAACCATTTTTTAGCTTTATCGAATTTTCCTTATTTCCAGAAGAGTTTAGCAACAGAACTATTAATATAAGCATTTTGTCCGCAAACTTAAATGGCGGCACTAGCTTTCTTTTTACGAGTATTTTGAGGTTAAAGTTCTATAGAAAGACCCCATATTTATGGACTCTTGGGGAAGGCTTTCATGGCCTTAGCAAGTGAAAATATAGCATCTTTCTTATTTTTACACTTTCTTTCCAATTCGATTGATAAAATGAATAATTCTTCACATTTTGGTATTTTCTGTAATGCTTTGTCTATCAAAGCTCTAGCCTTTGAGATATGCTTGTTGTCCATTTCAAACTGGATAATGTCCTGCCAAATTGGAAGAGAATCTGGAAATGAAGAAGTTGCCTTCTATATTATTGCAAATGCTTCTGCATAGCTGCCGACTTTTTGCTTAACTTTAAATGCTAATCTCCATATATCTTCATTTTTACTTTATCTAAAATATTTTTCACATAACTTCCAAGAACCTTCATAATTACCAACTTCATATTAAAATCTAATCCATTAGAATATTGATTGACCCTTGGGAAAATTAGTGGCTAACTCCTTCAATTATATTCTAGCTGATTCGTATTATTTTTGAATCATAAGTATTTTTACTTTAAGCAATCTTATTTATTCTTCCTAGTCTTTGTTAACCTTTGCAGTGGCTTTTGTGATGAAATTAAGAGCAGGTTCTAGATTGTTTTCCTTGATTAATTTTTAAATAATAATTTTCCAAAACTAGTTATCATTTTCAAATATTTAAACTGCAAAATTTAATGTTTTATTTAATTAGTCGTATTACTTTTTCATTTTTCTTCTATTTTAAAATTAAATCATTTCCTTCATTAATTCTTTGCTTTTAATCAATTTGATGCCATAGTAATAAATGAATCTAGTTGTTTGATTGGACTATTTTTATTTTTAATAAAATTGTACATCTTTCGTTAGCACATTTCTAATTTATTATTAAGTCAATCCATATGAAATCGATATTTTTACAAGCATTTCACAAACCAATAAACTTTGACTTTTTTAAGCATAAAAAGCTTATTATAACCATTCTTATCGAGAAATATTTGCCCCATTCTTTTTTAAAGTTTATCTTCCTTTTGTCAATATTGTTTATATCTTTTCTTCTCTGTTCACGATCGCTTCTACTTTTGATTGAGCTTATTACAAACGAGCAGCACTGATCCAAATAGTCAAACTCAGTGGATTACATTTTCGTGCTTTATTCAATACTTTTTGCGCATTTTTGTAGTCTTAAACTTTGGCTAAAGCCAGCCAAAGATCAATTTCTTTTGGTAATGATTATACTGCTTTATAAAGTAACTTTTTTGCCTATTAAACACTCTCCATTTCAATTAATTCTCTCCACAATTTAACTGAAGTTGGAATGTTTTATAAGCCTTTTCTTAATATTTTAGATTTCATTTATAAATTTTGATTCTCTCTTCTAGCTGCAAATATCCATAATTTTTAACTTCCTGGCAAAAAGCGAAGCCCTTCAATCAAAACATCATTTGCTTGATCAGCTTTCTAAATTCTTGAAAGCTAAATCCATAAATCTTCACAAAGAGGACATTATTAGATAGCTTTCCTTAAAATTTATCTACAATCTTTTAATTTTCCATCAAGCTCCTCGATTCTAGCTGCTGATAGCCATACATCTGAATTTTTTGGATTGGAAGCCAAAGCAGATTTTAACAGCATTCTCGCTTTTTGTACATCTCCTATGAATTATGAATCAATCTTTCTTGTGTTTAATGCAGTAATATAACCAATTTTATCCACATTTGATTTGCCTGTCACTGAGCTTTCAGCATTATCAAGTTTAGACTTGAAAAGAATTTCTTTTGCATCATGAAAATCTTGAATATTTTCTCCATCATCAGCTTCTACAGTTTTGACAGCTTCCTTTGAAGATAGAAGATTAACTACTAATGAGTCTGGAACTGGAGTATATTTGTCTTTTTTGCGTTTTTTTATTGATAAATCAACACATTAAGGTATACCTTCCCACTCTTCAGTTGTAACTTTTGCCAGTTATCTCTTTAAATCGATAAATTTCGATGTAATTGAGTTATCTATTTTCGGTTGATCACTCAATTTTTTTTCCATTTACTATCTTTCCTTTTGCCTTCTTTCCCATAATCTTTTCTAACAAAAATCATATGCATCTTAAGCTTGCTTATCCTAATCGTCAAGATTGCTCTTGGCAAAGAGTGCACCTTGAAAACCTTACCATTAATCAAATTTTGCTTCATTATAGTTAACATCCTCCACTTATGCTGTTTGTAAATTTTTAACTTATGGAACTCTTGCAGGCCCTAGATCACTTCTTGTGATGAAGCCAGTTGCTCCTCTTCCTAATCCAGCAACATATCCGGTCGGAGGAGGTCCAAAATTAGGTTTTTTTGGTGCCCATCTATCAGTCATCTCTTATATTTTGATATTATAAATAGTATTCAACTCATTGATATCAAGTGATGACTATGAAATATTCACTTCAAACAATATAAAAGAAGTTTGTAACTGAATTATATCTGACATTTTCGATAAGACTTTCCAAATCGTCTTTGAATCTCTCTTTGAATAGAGTTCTTGGAATCTTAACCTACACTTATTCTGCTTAATTTTATTTATCACTGAGGCATTTTAATTCTAATAATAATGAAGTAGAGCCTCTTGATATTTTCAGTAGAACTTCAGTAGTATCAATAGTGATTTGTTTTGGCCTTGAAAAGTAGCTGAATAGTTTCTAATTATTTTTGTACTTTTAATTCTACATCTAAATAACTCGCGATTAGTTGGCAAGAGTGTGCATCTTTACTGGACTATCATTATTTTTTAGCTTTTCATCAATAATAATTTTGCGTCTTGAGAGATACTTAAGTTCGTTATTATGCAAATCAAACTATTTTATGATATATTTGTACTTTTATGATAGTTTTGTTGGGTTTTAAGTTTTTATACCCAAACTTAGAGATAGTATTAATGTATTTTTCAGTAGTGCTTCGCTGGTTAAGTATTCGTTCTGTATCGTACATCGGTTTGGTATGTTTTAAACGCAGATACAGTCCTTAATTCTAGCATTTAATTTTATGCTCTTAGTAATATCGTCTACGATTGCTTTTGGGAAGTGAATTATTTTGACTGCACATAGACATATCTTGACGATTTTGAACGCGATCTGTCAGTTTTTTAAGAAGAGCTTTGTTTTAAAGCTCAATTTATAAACTGTGGATGTAATTGCTTTTTTTAGATGAAGGACCTCGAGATAGATTTGAACGGGTATTGAGAGTTGGCTTGATATGAATTAGACGATCTTCATGCTTGAGCCAGTTCTTTTTTATTTCATGAAAGGCAACGAGCCGACTTCCAGAGTTGATTTATCGATTCATCGAAAAATAAAATAGAATTCGAAGGTATTCCTCATTTTACTGTAAATAACATAATGAAGAAAATTAAGTAGAAAAATATTTAAATAACAACTTCTACCAATTAAGATGTTTATATTTATTTTTCATTGCTGAATTCGGTTTAATATCAGATGTTTTAATTCGTAAGAGATAAATAATCATTTTGGTTTGCATTCAATGAGTTATACTTTTCCTTCAACTTAAAATTCCTTAAAATTATTTTTACTGATGATATGAACGCATTCTGTGATGGCTGTTTCTTTTTAAAAGTTTTTATATTGAATGGGCTCCATAGTTTGAAGCATTTACATGGTTACTTCTTTTTTCAGAATGGCTATGACTGTCTTTTTCAAATTAAGATTACTTAAATTGATAAAAATAAATGGATCTCTTTTATTGTTACATTAAAAAAGAACTTAGAAAAATTATTTACGAATAGGGTTAATATCACGAGTGACATTAGCTGAAAAGATACAAGGAACTTTGGATTGTAATGACAAAGCTTCTTTTTTGAATTGTTCGAAATCTTTGAAGCCTATTCGAGTTGTAATAACTCCATTTATTGCATAATAAATGCAAAAATCAGGTTTAGTTGTTGGCAAAAATTTAGTATGAGTTTTATAAGGAAAAATATGAGCAGGCCGAATACAATCTCCTCCTGAAATCGTGATTGCATTAGGGGCTTCTTCTGCAATATTTGGAATATTTCTATTTAAAAATTTAGTAATAACATATTTAATCTTTTCTTTAGGGAGGAAACTTTAATTAAAGGGCATTTATTTAATTCTCTTTTTTAATTCTTCAGCACATTGTCCAAGTTGTTTTTTTATAGTTTGACGAACTCTATCAATAATACTTTAGTGAAAAGTGCACATAACTCCATCATAACTATTATAATTTTTAAGCACTAAAACTATAGGAAATGGAGATTGAATGTTGATCAAATATTTAAGATATTCAGGCATGATTGCATTTGAATTTTATCCGCTAATGATAAGTCCCATTGGCGTTCGAATATTGTTTTTAAAATCTCTGATTTATTTATCAAACTTATCATCTCCTTTATAAATTTATGCAATTGAGAACTTCATTAAGGTGCAGGCATACAATTTTTGTATTTTTTTGCCTTCAGGTTTATTAACTCCAAACAAATAGACAAACTCTCCTTCTTCTTCTCTAATAAATTTGAATATGTCATCATTGAACACTATTTAACTGTTTAATTTGTCTTTATTATCCGAACAAAATCTTATGATGTTATCGATGATGTTTTCATATTGACTATGTTATGAAAACTTCTAGGACAAATCCTATTGCTGAAATTACTATGGTTATTGAGAGTTTATATTTATTAACTATTCACTCTTTTTGCTGAAATCTAATTGCATTGGCTGTCCGACTTATAAGTCCATCATATTTAGCATAGAATTTGCATTGAAGCTGTTGCTTTTAATGTTGGGATTTGAACTATTTTAATTTATGCTACTTATGTTTCCTAGACTTTAAAGACTATTTAATTCAACAAAACTTTCACTCTTTACTTCAACTATTTTTTTAATTTAACTTGGAGTATTTGTTGCTATAACTGGCTCCTCAACGATAATCTACTTGGGCTGTATGATAGCAAAGGTTGGTGATAAATTTTGTGCAGAAGTATTATGATAGGGTGTGGAAACCGAAAGAGGTGGTGGTGGATATTGATTATTATTAAAAGAAGAGGTTGATTATGGCTTTTGTTTTTACACAATAACACTTTTTGGAGGAGATGGATATGTTATATTTTGATTCATTTTTTGTATATTTTATCCACTTACATTTTTTGTTTGTGGGACTTATATAACTGATTTGGCAGGTTTAGTGTTATAGACTTGAACTGGTTTTGGCTATTCGAATGTTGCTTATATTTTTTTCATAACTGTGTCTTGGATGCGGCCAAATTGAGAAAAACTTTTCAATGTCGTGATAATTTTATCTATTTTTTCTTTAACTTTGGTAGTTAGATTGTTTGATAATTTTTAATTCTTTTTGGCAATCCGAAACATTCTCAAGAGTTAATTTATTTTGGCAAGTTCATTGATGAATTAAGCTGGGACGTCGCTGCTATCCTGCATTTAAAATAAAAGTAAATTAATTATGAATGATATTATTACAAGACAATATTCTTCTTATAGAATTTATCATGGTTTGCAAATGCATAAAATTAAAGAATAATCATGACTTAATCAAATTGATCTTTTCGCTTTTCAGTATTTCTTAAATTTTTTCGCGCATTCTATCATATTCCTTTACAATCTCATTTTTTTAATTATCACTAGCTTTGTTTAAGGCTCGTGACTTAGAACGGGAAATCAATTCTAAAAGCTATAATAAGGATGTTGCTGTTTTTGCCATCATTTAATCTTTAATCTTAAATGTTGAAATATTTAAAATTTATTTAGTTTTTTTATCCAACTCTGCAGCATAAGATTGAAATTTATTCATATCTTATTAAATTTTACTAGCCTGTTTTCTGGAAGGAAGTGAAGCTGCTTTTTATTTTTCCCAAGCCTATAAGCAATTTCTCAGCTCACCATTCAAAGAAATTATTCTATTCTGAGAATTCATAAGCTACATTTATTGATGCTCAATCATTTCATCTTTTTGTTATAATAATTATTCGAGCTCTTCTCTCTCATGTTCAAAATATTCAATTTATGATTTTAACTATGTTCGCTAGCTCTATCTTTCTTATTCGAATTATTTTAATTTTTTTTATAGTTGTTTGCATTTTTATTTGAAAGAAATTATTTATTTTTGACTTTCATCCCAGTTTTTATTCTTAAAATTTTGATAAAATTCTTATTTTTCTTTCAGTTGATCCTGAAGCAAAGATAGCTTATTCTTGGCCTCTGCTTATTTAGTGTTTGAGCGTTGCACTTATTTTTTTGTTTCTGTTAAACTTTCCTTTAATTCATTAATTGTTCCATGCAATCCAACTTTTTAATTTTTTAATTATTCCTATCTTTTTTCTGTATCATAATTTTTATGGATTAATTTTTATATTTTTTCCTTTAAACTTAATATTTAGGCTTATAATTATTATATTTTAATTTTTTTCGACTCAAGTTACTCTTCAAATGTATTTTTTTAATTGTAATGCTATGATTTTTATTTCTAAACACCCATAATTTGTCTGTTTAGTTATTCGATTTTATTATTGAGCTTATTTATTTGATTTCTTCTTTCTTAATTTTATTTCCGCAAATCAGAATTGATTGTTTCTTGCTACTTTTGTCTCTCTTCTAATTGTTTAATTAAAAATTATTTAATTTCCATTTTTCCGGTTGTTTCAGTGAGTTGATCAAAGTATTTATTAGATTTTTTGATTTAATTATTCAAATTTTCTTCCAATTGAACTATCTTATTCTTTTGCTCTTCATTGCTCATTGTTGATGTTTTTTTAATGCTTTATAATTTATTCTATAAATTTTATTTGGCAATAAGTAAATCTGACAGTTCGTTATGAGCTTCATTTAACTTAGCTTCGATTTCCTTCTTCAGTTATTTTTCTCCTTTTATTTATATTTTCATGTTTTATATGCTATGTTCCAATTAATTGATTTGTTTCTGACTTTCAATGTTGTTTTGTTATATTTGACTTTTTTATTCGCTTAATTTGATAAATTTGTCTTTAAAAATTTATAGCTACCCTTCTAATTTTCCTTTGTCTTCAGATAGACTACTATTTTTGGCTTTTAAATTACCAATTAATTTTTACTTTTATGCCAAAGATTTTTAGCTTTGCTGATAATCTTTTGTTAACTTTGTAACTTTTTCTCTTTATTGTTAGATTTAATTATTTAATTACAATTTTAATTTATGAACAGTTGTCTCATCTTCTGATTTTTTATTTATTTATCTGGATCTAATTTCAAGTATTTTTTCTTCTAATTTTTTAATATCTAAAAGAGATTGTTAAAATTTGATTGTAACTTATTATTTTTACAACTTTTACTATTAAAAGAGCTCGTTTAATAGTTTTAACTTATTCTATAATTTTTACTTTTAACTTTTTTAACTTTAAAGCTCATTTCTTGCTTACTATAGTTAATTTTTTAAGTTTTAATTGTTTAAATTCAATTTTTGTTCTAACTCCATTAGCTTCTGACTATTTTGCTTAATTATTTTTTCAAGTTATTCACTTTTAAGTTGTAAATTTTTACTTTTATTTTAAACTTCTTTTTCCAAATAGTTAATTTCTACTTCCTGTTCTGCTATAGTATTTTTAAAATTATTGATATATTTATTTCTTAATCCCAAAGCTTCCAATTGAGTTCTCGCTAGGTTAATTTCAGGTACAGCTATTACTTCGTCACTACTTGAAGTTTCGCTATCTTTTGAAATAAAAATGAGAAGTTGCTGCATAGCTTTTTTAAATGTCTCCAACTGAGAAGATAAATTTTTATTTTGCTTTTATAATTCTTCAACTCTACATTTGAGATCACTTGTCAATTTAATATGTCCTTTTTAATCTTAACTAAATTTGCCTAAACTTTCTTCCAGTTGTTTTTTCAAACTATCATTTTATTTTTTCAAATCCTTGTTTTTCTACTCTTCTTCTTTTAATACTTTTTAATTCTCATCTAAAGTGATCGTTAACAATTTTGATTAACGAGTTAGCTGTCCTAATTAATCATCAATTTTTTCATAATCTTTTTGAAGTTCTTCAAGACTATTTTTTTTATTTTATAGATTGTTTTTAAGATCGTCGATAATGATTTAATAGTTTACGATTAAATCTTTATTGTCCTCAATTGTAACTTTTAGTTTAGAAGATGATAGGAAATACTCTTGTTCTAACTCATTAATTTTCTTTTTATAGGTAAAAATAAGTTTTTATTTTTATTTCAATATATCCAAATTATCTCTCTCTCTTCTTTTTAAGTCTTCCATTTATTTTTTTAAGCCTTATATTTCGCAAGTTGATTAATGAACACTTATTTCGAGTTGTTCAATAGTCTTTTGCAATTTTAATGAGGCTTATTGCTGTTTAATTATTTCTTCACCTCTTTATTTTAATTTTTTTTAACTTTAATTATGACTCTCTCGTTCCTTTTCAAGTGCCCATTTTAAATCTTATAAATCTGATTAAATGTAATCTTTTGATTGAAATAATGAATTAACTTTGCTGAGCAAAGCTGTTTCTTTTTATGCAAACTAGGCTTATTATTGTTATGATTTTGTTTTGAGATCATTCAACCTTTAGTTCAAAAATGTATTTTTCGAGGATAGGTTGTTATTTTAGCTTTGAAGCCTTGAAATGTCTTTCTAAAATGCAGTATTGGCTTTTTAAAAATCTGAGCATTTTGTTGATAATCTTTTTTTTTCTTTGGTAATTTATTAATAGCTGATTTCCATTACTTTATGACTATCTTTCAGCTCTTGATACTATAAAGTCATTTTGCTAAATTTGTCTTTTAATTTTTGGTACTCTTGACTGCTCTAATTGATTTTTTTCTTCAACAAATTCTTTTAGATTTAAATGTTTTTAAGTTCTTCTAAATCTTTTTCCAATTATTTTTTCAGTCCCACTTATTTTTAAAGCTGCACTTTTTGAGTTTCAAAATTATGATGACAAATATCAAGTTCACTTTCCATTTAGTTTATTTTGATGCTTATATTTTTTTATGAAATTATTAATGAGGTAGTTTTAGTAACCAATTACTCGTTTTATTCTCTTAATTTTGATATTTATTTTTATAGCTTTTCCCATTGTTATTTCCATTTTGATTTTTATTATAGATATCCTTTTTATTTCTGTTTGCCTGTATTTTGATTTGCTTTTTCCATTAGCTCCATTTTTTAAAGTAATAAATTGTATTCGTGAACTGATTTACTGTGGTCGATTTATAACTGCTGCATTTTTTAAATTAGTCTTTTCTCTCGATCTACAAAACTTTGTTCTTTGCTCTCCATTTTTCTTTCGAGGACTGCATATTTCATATTAAGTGTTTCATACGTTTAGCTCATTCTTTTAATTTATATTACATTAGCTTTCATTTTTTTTTCATTTTCGTTATTTATTTTTTATAGTTCTATTTGCTTGTTTTATAACTCCATAGATTTAATTCTTCTTTTTTATAGATTTTATTTCAATTACTTGTTTGCAGACTGTAATTATTTTTATTTACGCTATGAAATTTTCCATTTTTATTTTATTTTTTACAATTACGTTTCAATCTCTTATTTATCCCTCTTTAATATATTCATCTTTCTTTCATTGTTTTATTACAAATCTTTTAGTCGTATATCGATGCCTGGTATCACATTTTTTACTTTTGATGAAGCCAATCCTTTGATTTTTGAATCGTTCGATGATGATTTACTCGAAAATCTATTCATCTTTGGTGATTATTCTTCTTTTGTTTTCAGAAGCATTGGAGGAACCCTTAAGCCATTTGAAGGTTTTTCTGTTGATTTCATATTTCTAAGGGTAATAGGAATTGATTTTTTTGCTTATTCTTCAATATCTTTAATTTTTTTAATTTTTGCAAATCCTACATTGATTGTGGCAGATGCTGTTTTATCAGAGCATCTTTTCAATGGTAAAGTTTCAATTTTATTTTGTGCAGCATTGAAAGTGACAACGCCTGCAACTATTTTGCCGCTGGCAGTATTGATTGAGATGATGAGATCGACCTAATTTAAATTGGATTTACCATGACTTCTGAGTAGCTATCGATATTGTTAGTGTAAGTAGATTAGATTTGAAAGGTAACGCTGTCTCCCACTTCACATTCGTTATTGCTGAGGGGATATAATTTTGGTAAATCTTAGTAAAGATGAGCTGAATGAAGAAAGGGTTACTGTTCTTGAACTGAAAGGAGAGTTGACCTGGGAAGCGAATGGCCAGTTTAACTTTTTCGATCTAGACAACAACTTTTATCAAATGCAACTACATAATAAATATGAACGATCTCTAATCACAAAACAAGATCAAAAGGAAGGAAAATGATAAAATATGCAATAAATAGTGCATTATTTTAAAATTGGGAGTCATCTAATGTTCAAATAGAAAAATGCAAAATCATCGATCTTAATAAAGTGAATATAATTTTATTTCAATATATTAGAATGGTTAGGACTATTTATAGGATCAATTTTTTAAATTTGCAATTTTTACGTGTATTGAGGGATTATTGAAAAGAAATAATAAAAAAATGAGGCAAAAGTAAAAAAAATATATATTTTACTTCTTTTTAAAAAGAAAAAGATAGAGTGAGTATTAATATTTAATCATTGAACCAATAAATTAATCTGATTTATATCAAACTATAACCCTAACAAAAATGAAATGAGTCAAATTTACTTAATATCTATAATGTTAGAAAACAGCTGGTCAAACAAACTCACTCAATAACCAAAATATTCAACCATTGTTAACCTACCCCATCCAGCCATCGTTTATCAAAGTCAATCAAACCAGCTCATGGTCCACTCGCAATCATAATCATCTCCCCTTCCCATTCGTAAAGATATTCTCAGTATCGGTTCACTGCCAACTGGATAAATTTTGTTACTGACAAGATATCAACTCAGTTGTTTTGATTTGTTGAATAATAATGAACTGTTTAGTTTGGAGTTCTAAAATGCTATAAAGTTATATGTGGAAGAGAATATGATCTTGGTCGTATGTGGATGTGATTTGTTTTGTTATAATTTGCAAGGAGAGGAATTATATGTAAATCACTGTTCTGCACTGATCGAATGCCTGACAACTATCGATATTAAAGGCAATAAAGAGATAGTTTTAGGACTGAATGACTTAAATATGTTGAGATATAAAGGGGTCAATATTTCATTGGACTATGGTAAAATAGTGGGAATACCTGTTTCAATTTGTTCATTATAGGCATTTATATTGCTTGGCACTCAAGAAGGGACCATTGCTCTTTATGAAGGAAAAAAATCAAAATGGAGGGCCAAATCAAATCATCCTGTTTTTAAAGTCATGGCTTTTAGGACAGAGAGTGATTATTTAGCAATCATAGGCAGAAAGGATGGATTTATAGAGATAAAAGATTGGAAAAATAAAGGAGAAACTGTTCATAAAGTTAAACTGAATTAATAGCTGATTGGTCTTCATATACACGATTTTAGATAAGAGGATAATTAGCAATTAATTTGTATACTTAAATCTGGAAACGTAAAAGGCTTGAATATATATGAATAAACTCGTAAAAATTAAAAAAAACTTGTGGCTGATTAGGTGAAGCTATAACAGCAAGGTTATGATGCCCTTCAAAATTAAAAATTAACTCTTTAGTTTTAGATTAATCAATTGAAAGAAAGAATTACTGCGCATTCGAATTCATAACAAATGCAGTAAGATTAAAACATTCTTTCTGCTGATTTTAATTTTACGAATTTCCTCATCCACGAAAAAGATGGATTGGTGCTAAGGATTAAATGTTTTAATGGATATATTAGTGGCTTGATTTTTGAATAGCCCATTATGCCAGTTCAATTCGACAGAGCAGTTGAAATAGTTTATAACTTTAAGGCTGAAAATATGATTTTTGGATAAGTAAATTGTTCTGCTTTGGTGCATTCAAACTTCAACTCCAAAATATATTAGGCAAAACATTTTAAGATATTACTTCCTAAATTTTGGAAATTCGACTATTCAGCTGAAACTGTGTATAAAATTAGCAGTGGAATCAGAATTAATTTGGTTTAAAGAAATGCCAGATTTATCAAATGGATTAGTCAATGTTTCTTCATGAAATGGCAGGAGGATTAAAAAGTCAAATTATAAAATGTAAATCCTCTCAAATTGAGATATAGCAATGCTTATGATAAGATTGGTTTGGAGTTCGTTTTCGCTTCGAAATAAGGAAAAGTTGAGATTTGGTGTGATTGTCTTAAAACTTTGGGGGATATCTTCCAAGATCTAATCGAATACGTGGGTTTAAAAGAACTAAACTCTTAACTATGGTTCCCCAACGAAAAATAAAAGTTAAAGGATACTCTGAAAGTAATTGAGAAGCTGAGTCAAGCAAAAGTTTCAATATCTTCCGAGATGGCCGAAGCAATAGACAACATTAAATTTCTATTAGTCAAAGGCTAAAGTTCTAGATGTGTAGGTTCGATGAACGATCTAAGAAAGACCTATACTGACATAATGGGTTATAACCGAAATTTACTGACATAAATCTAGAAAAAAAGTCAAAACACAAAGCAATTGTCCTAATCTCTAAAAATACTAGGCCAATTTATAAACCAAACAGCTAATGTCCGTTATGGAACAGCCAAATAGCAAATGGTGGTAGCATGTCGTTAAGCAATCAAGCGTAAATAATTTCCAAAGATATTAACGATTATGTAGCGAGGAATTAGTAGCACATGATATCATCTATAATTATAGTCATGCAATTGCATATTGAATCTCAAAAACTAGACATCATTTTCATCAGTGATATTCATCTAAATTAAGACAATTTAGGGAAACTTATCCAACATGTGATAGCCAATCAACTTCACTTTGATTATTGCTTGGTGGGAGGAGATATAGCTGAATGTGATCATATTAAAAATACTCATGATGAACAGGCTCAATACTAGGCTACTAAAAAGATGTTAACTACTTTGCAAAATCTATTTCAATGTAAGATACTTTTCATCCCTGGGAATCATGATCCTTTGGTTTTTTTGCAAAATGAACCAGATATCTCTCCAGATATCATCAATATACATAAAAAAGAGTTTGTACTTGAAGTGGGGCTCAGTATTGTTGGACTTGGAGGGTCAATTCCTGCTTATTCAGATCCAGAAGGGAAAATTTTAATTTGGAATGGTTTTCCTTATAAATGTGAAGAATAGTATCAAAAAGATGTAGAAGCTGTTTTCAAAGAAGATTAAGTAAGAACTTCACGCATCTATTTTACTCATAATGGCCCGTCCCTTTCATAGACTACTGAAGTCCGCACAAATGAGCAGACTATTTATTCAGGAAGTAAATCATTAAACAAGGTAATGTAAAATCAAAATTTGCTTATGCTCCTTCATGGACATGTTCATGCCGGTGGAAAGTACAATATGTAATTATGTTTTTTATTCAGATTCAATGGAAAGCCCATTATAAATCCTGGCGCATTTTCTCTAGGAGATTATGCGGTAATGCGTTTATCGCGTATCCAAAAAATATGGAAATTAACTCGAATATCTTTCTAAAAATTATTCTGATATCAATATCATCTAAATGTTTGTCAAATACGCACGAACACTATTAAAAACATCATTTGTAAACCAGTTTGCATTCACCACCACCTCCAATAAGCTGCAACGCATTCTACAAAAAATATAAGTGCAAACAGAATCAGGAAAAAACACCATTCTGACAGAATCAGGATTGATAGCTGGACAACATATTGATGAAAGCAATCAGAAAGTTACTATTTCTTTGAATCTTAGTAAGGATTATAGAAGAATTAAGTCTTTACTAAAAAATGAACTTGAGTTGGGAGGTTTCAAAGAAGTTGATATTGTTTTAGCTCCAAAAGCAAAATAATAAAAATTCAATAGAAAAGGAAATCTTTTAGGGATTAAAAAAATCATTGCAGTATCAAGCTGTAAAGGTGGAGTTGGCAAAAGTACAATTGCTATTAATGTGGCTGCTACCTTACTTAGTCAAGGCCATAAAGTCGGAATTTTTGACTCTGATATATATGGTCCTTCTTTGCCAACCCTAATCAACAGAGAAAGTGAAACATTAAAACCATATGAGAAAAATGAAAAGGAGATTGAACCAATAGACTACTAAGGTTTGAAGTGCATGAGTTTTGGTTTTGTGGGACAAAAGCCAGCTATAATGAGAGGACCAATTGTATCTTCAATTGTTTCTCAGTTACTTTATCAAACCCACTGGGGGTAGCTTGACTATTTAGTAGTTGATATGCCTCCGGGAACTGGTGATATTCAACTGAGTCTTTGTCAAGAGATGAAATTTGATGGTGCAGTTATTATCACCACTCCTCAAAGATTAAGCTTCATAGATGTCATAAAGGGTATTGAGATGTTTCAGGATTTGAGAGTTCCCATCCTCGGTATCGTTTAAAACATGGCTTACTATGAATGCGGTAAATGCGGACATCAGGATTTAATTTTTGGTCGAGGATATTCCCAAATGATGATGACTCAGTTCGGTATCTAAGTACATAATTATCTATTCAGAATACTGTTAAGATTCCACTTCTAAGCTAAATATCCAGATTATCAGACAACGGAACTCCCTTAGCTTTTGTTTTACCACCTGAACATTCTTTATCCAAAATATATGGATCTCTCTGTTCAAATATTAAGAAAGAGCTATAGAAAGAGCAATAGCGTGTATTTGTATTCTACAATACTGCCGAACGTAAAGTTGTTGTTGAGGAGAAGGGTGTTAAAAAATTGATTGACCCATATACACTTCGATTAAACTGTCGATGCGCATTATGTATTGATGAGCTAAGTGGAGCTTTACTCATTAAGAAAGAGGAGATCGATAGAGAAGTCTTTCCAAGTAAAATTGAGGAAAAAGGAAATTACGCGGTAGCAGTTGTTTGGTCTGATGGACATAAAAGCAGTATATACCCCTACAAAAGACTTACTTCACCATAAGTACCTGCTGCTTGATTGTATGTAGATTCATTAATTATTTTAGTCAGCATTGACTTTCTTACATAGTCCCTCAATCATGAAAAATAGCAAAAATTCATAAAAATCCGTATTTCTATTCAAAATGCAACCTTAACCTAGATTTGTCTTCCTCAGATCATACAAATATCATTAAAAATCATTCTGTTCTTAAATCGTGTTATGGCAATATTATAAACAGTAATAATCTAGCGGTCACATTTCCATAAAATGAAAAGACATAACAAAGGAAACAGTTAATCAACTCCCATCAAGAAGGGACTACATGCTAGTCCAATGGACAAAGATTTAGCTATATATTAAAGTGATGATTCTCAATCTGAGCTTTTTGAGGAGATACTTGGAAAAACTCCTTCCTTTCACGGTGACTGTTCTCCATTTTCATTCTGCAAATCTTAATCTAAAGAAGAATAGGACAGTTATTATAGCTTTACAGAGTCAGATAATGGCTCTTCAGAAAACCAAGATACCGTTAAAGATCTGAAGAAAGACTAACCCCAAACAGCTTAAAGACTTCCGCTTGCCATAATTGATACCAATCGCAAGGGATGTAACTGCCGTCACTCAAAATGTGATAAAAATTATTGTGATTGTCTCAGATTTGGTTCTATCTGTGTTCCTGGGATATGCAGTTGCTAAGACTGCAAAAATACTTAAGAAAAAAAAATTCATTAAATAAATAAGCAAAAAGTATTGATTCTCACCTAAGCTCCTAAGGGATGTAACTGTCGGAAGAATAAATGTTTAAAAAAATATTGTGAGTGTCACAATGGTGGGAGAAAATGTGGACAATATTGTTAATGTGTTGATTGTCATAACAAGGATGAAAATGAAAATGATGACAGAGAAAGTCCATTTATGATGGGAAGCAAATTGGTTAAGTTGAATTGAAGAGATTTCATCTTCAGATAATTTATGCATTATTTATTTGTGTTTTTGATTATTGATATATAAATTCTCATTGAAGATGTAAGACAATAAGAATCAATCAAATAATAAGTTAATACTTTAGTCTTTCCCTTTTACAATTAAATTTGAAATTTGTTATTTTTTTGGCTATTCTGATTATTCTAGAAGGTTAACATTTGAAATCACATGTTTTACGGGTTCAAACTATTCATTTAGAAGATTTATATTGGAAACTTTTTTATTGGAATTTGAAATTATAGGCTTTTGTTATTACATTGGTTTATTTTTAGTCTGTCCTGGTCCAATAATAGGTCTTTTTGTTTAATTCTTTTTGTTTTTTGCTGCATTTTATTGAATAAAATTGCCAATGGCAGATTTATGTAATTCTTCATTGTTGTATCCAGGGTCTAGAAATACTTGCTTTTGTTCATTTTTTTTCTAAATTTCCTCTGCACCTAGATAGCTTAGCACTATTTTTTGAATTTTTTTATAATTTTCGACATTGTCTTATGGATCTGGAAATTATCTAATCTTATCAGCATGAATTTTGTAAAATGATAAATATTGTGAATCTTTCTTGATTAAATACTAAATGGTATAAAGAGCCTTAGCTTTAATTTGAAAAGCATAATTGGCTTCCAATTTGCTCAAAAGTAACGATCCAATAATACTAACACTCATACCTTTACTTTCCTTCAGTAAATGAATAAGCATATTGTCGCTGGGTTTGATTCTGATACCTCCAGGTTGTACTATTTCTTCGATTATTTGTTTTTAACATTCTCTTGGTTAACGAATAAGTACATATCCTTTCGTTCATCTAATTAATCCCAAGTCAAATAACTTATCTATTTTGCTTCAACTGGTTCGTCTTTAATTGTTGTTAAGTTGGCAAATATTTATCCTTGAAGCAAATTCTGTTCAATTACCTTTGATGTGGATTTAATAGGCTCGACATTATTTTTTTTGACTTATTCATCATCATCCCATCCTATATAATAGAAGTAATACCACCAAGCATCCGCTTCGATTTGACTGTTTCGTTTGTAGGCTTTGGTTTGTTTACAACATTCGCATTCTTTTTGCTTAAGAACATATTTAGCTATACGTATTATTAGATTTAATAATAATGGGTTGAATTGTCCACTTTTAGGTAAAACTTATGTTTTAAAAATAAATGTTTAAATTATGTTTGCACGTCAATTAAAAGAATTGAGTTACTTTAAATTTATTTATTCATGAATTATTCCACTCTAGAGCCTTATAGCTATACTCGTCCACTCAGAAACTACAACGACATGCCTGAATGGGATGGTCAAAGAAGCTCTAAATTCGCAAAAACTATTCGTTTTAGTCCAGCTAAAGATTTAATCAAAACTAGTACATTATCATTAATCATAGATTTTGATTTACCAGATCAAACGCCAAAACGAGGAAGAGTTCATTTTTATTAACCCAGCAGCATCGAAAAACCAGTACGTCCCTAACTTCACAAAGTACCACCAATAAATCATTGGCACCTTCGATAAAGTAAGATAAGGACAATGGACTTTAAGCCAATTGAACATCATCCAAGATGTTAGAAAAAACACAATAACTAATTAGTTCATAATCCTTAAAAAATGAGGCCTGAGAGTTTGAGAACTATTTATAAGACAGGGTGGGAAACAAATAGGGAATATAGTGTATAAAATAGAATGCAACAAAAAATAAGAATTGATCAAGCTTAGCTACGATAGACATACTTTAAAGGTATAAATATCTTTAAAAAATGATTGCTTCTTAATAATTTTCAAAATAGTCAACACCATTAAATTAAAATTAATTAGGGGTTGGGGTTGGGGTTGGGGTT
>DYPS01000024.1:0-31552 GCA_020719775.1 Desulfosporosinus sp.
CGACAATCACAATGTCATTTTATAATCAAATTATTAGTTAAGAGTAATATTCGTAAATGTCAATTACTTATTTTATCATTATCCAATTTCTAGCAATGATGATATATTTTTTTCAAAAGTAAGAAAATACAAATTATAACAGTATTTATGCAATTACTGTCATTTGACACAATATTCACAAAATGCAAAAGTGTTTTATGATAAAAAGTATATTATAGTTCTTTAATGTTTTTCATTAATTTTATAATGCGCGTAATAAGCGGGATATATGAACTGTTTATAATAATATCAATGAGAAACCACCCAGCTCCAGTCACTCCTACAAAACAACTCGGCTCCTAACCCATTGAGATCAGTTACTCGGATGATTTCGACGACTTGACAGGTAGTTCTATCGCTAACAGCTAGGTAACCTAATCAAGGTTAATAAATAGTTGATCCAATATCTGCAGTAAAACGAAAGTTTAATAGTGGAGGGTATAATGATTGACTATTTAGGAGATGCAGAAGATCAATTTTTGTTTAATATTGAAAACAACAGCTATAAGATGAGAGGAGTCTTTCTACCCACCACCATGCTAGCCACCAAATAATTCGAAAATAATCAGTATGGTATGCAGAATAAGAACACTAGTCATAAAAAATGGGAATAAGACGAAGTTTCTCATCGTCAAATTGCAAAAGTTCTTCTAGGTATTTTTGTATATTAATTAGAAACTGGGAATTATCTAAAAATATAGCCACATTGCATTGAATATCATAAAATATATGCTTAATTGCTGAACATGTCAATTGATCTCTAATAACTTTAAAAAATATAAACTACTTTGGATCTTTTGCTTAGTTTTGGACTATCACTCTCTTCAATCAATAAAAAATTCAAAATAACTAAAAATCAATTTTAACTGGTATCAATCATATAATTAAGATTTCAAAACATGCACCAATCGCAGTATTTCATCCAAAATAAATTGAAAATTTATAAACAGCAACTTCACTAATAATAAGCTATTCAGCGATCATTGGTTTATTCAGAAATTTACTACCTTTTTTAACAGAGAGATGTCTCCTAGGCCAATGGTTTACCTATAAAGACATAAACCAATTGGTGACTATAAAGCATTAAAAAATATGGATGGTAGTTTGTAAAATATTGCAAATCGAAACAAATTTTTCCCAATAATAAAGCTACAATATGGATTAAAAAATGGATATTTAAGGATAGTAAAAATAGTACCAGTACAAAGTAGGATTAACAACCCTCATTCATTTTATATTGCTTGAGTTGGCATTGGCCAAAAATTAGTATACTATTTAAGAAATGAATACTTTAATTAATAGAATGCTTAATCTATATCTACCAGTTGGCATCGAATAATTTGAGGAAGAAAAAGCTATATAAAAGATGGATGAACTAGTAGGATATCATTTTTTAACTGTTGAAAAAGGACATATGACTACAAGAATATATTATGATCCTTTGCTTGTAGATTCTACAGTTAGAGGCAGATTGATGTTCATGCTTAGCTTCAAAAAGAAATTTGCTATTTCATAAATAAAAGGGATGTTTTCTCGTTTAGCGACTCGCTAACTCATAAATATCAATGATGTTTTAATGAAGAATTTTAGGAAAAATGGGATAAACTATGAAATAAAACTTATTATCCCAGCCAAATGATATTTGCCAATAATGTGTTTGTATTCATCAATCATTTTATACATATCCAGAAGAGTCCGCTAACATTTTCCTAATTTCCTCCCCTTTGCTCTCGTTTCCAACCTTAGGTTGATTAATTTGATAGGGTTTTTCGACCTTAGCTGTATGAACATAGCCCAAATAAGCCAATCCATCAAGATATATTTTACATTGTCCATAAATTTAATAAGGCTATACAAGTGGAACAATCATAATAAACTTTTTGGTAATGATGAGGTTGTAGCCTATATCTCTTTTGACTTATTCTAAATAATATAATATTTACATTCTTTGGATAGAATATGATCGATTATATATTTTATGACTTTGTTTAGTTTCTATTCATTATCATCTTATGAAAAATGATATATGCAGTGGGTAAACCCAATTCCATTAATTACTTTTACCCTATAAGATTCTGTAATGTCCTGAGAAAGGATCAAAATCATTCCCTTTTAAGAAGGTACATTAAATTATATAAATTATTTTTCATCTAATTGTTTTTCTATAAATTTTTAGATTGGTAAATTCCAATTTATTTGCTCATCCGGCATCAAGTATTTGCGTACATATATTTTGACCTTAGGGTTTGGATTTTAAGGCAAAAACTGCAAACAAGCAATTGTATTAGTTTCTTTCACGAAATAGTTCAAATTTTTTAATTCCAAAACAGAAAGAGGCTTATGGATGAAAAGAGTATGATAGTTAAGATGAGAAATAAGATTGAGGTCAGAGTGAAGTTCCGATACTTCATCTTCCTCTACAACTTTGTTAGTATTTATTGGCAAATCATTTCGAGATTAAATTGCTGGAATGTTAGGCTATGTTTTTGATTTTTCAATTTCAGCAATCTGTTCTTCTTCACCTTCAATATTTGATTCCTCAACATCACCAATTTCTCCTCTTTAAGATAATTAATCCTTAGAAACACTCTACTCATTTAAGTATTGATTTTCATAATGAACTTACTTTATTAATACTCTATGTCCTTTGATTGGCCTGCCATCGTTGTGTACTCTTAAACAGTTACCGCTTTGATCTTAGTTGTGATAAAAAATTAACTCCTCTCCAATTAAGCTTTTTGGCTCAAAAGCAATGAAAAATTGATCAGGCAGCTAGCACACAATAGTATCTTTCATAGGATAGTCAACATAATCAGGAACATCATCATTTTCTTAATCAATACGTAATTTTGTTCGACTTGATTATTTGACTCCTTTCGAGTCTTTATCATAACTAACAATTGATTCATGCATCTTATTTGTTTTTGAAGCCTAACTCATTCGATCAATTTCAGATGGAGGATGTTTTTCTTTATCATTAGCAGTCACAAATGCCTACTTTATTATTAATTCTTATGGTTTAATTTGATCATGCATCGACAGAGAAATCAAATTAATTTATTCAGGTACAATTTCTTAGTTCACAACAGGTAGTAATTTTTCCTTAGTAAATTTGATATTTTAACACATATTCTAAAGTTGTCTATGCTTATACTCAATTCCATTGACTAGATACTAATCTTTAACCTTCAAGATATATTTTATTATTTTTTTGGACAGTAAATCTTTATATTTGGCTTCAATTTTTTCCTCTAAAGTTTTAATGCCATCTTTAGCAATCTTTTTATTACGAATTTAAATCTAAGCCATCTTCATATTTATCTACTTTATTTCATATTTACTTTACTTGTTACATTTTCTACTATTAGCGATTCTTCATCAAGTCCAAAATATTTAGTTGCAGACTGCACAAAGTTTTAGCGATTACCAATTATTTTACCGTCGAAAGTATACACAATTGGATTTGATTTCTTAAGGAATCCATATATTCTGCATATTTATTGTAAATATTCCTCCCATTCAGTCGGATGCTTGATGACAACTCGGAAATCAATGTTTTTATATTTAGCCTTAATTCTTCTGGCCAGTTACTAGCACTAAATCACTCTTTAACTACGTAAGCAGTGTCAATGCTATCTGCAGATCCCGCGATTATGTAACTACTCATTTCTTATTTTAAATTTTCTATAACGAGGTAATCAGCATAATCATGTGAACTTTGATTTAGTTACTCCCCCTTATTGGTTCGCTAGCTCTGTAATCTCGTATGGAATCTTTTGGAATCGAGCAGCTTCTGGGTTAAAAAGTGGGTATTAAATAAATTGCAGGAAAAGATTCGCCAATCTTTGTCTTAAACCCTACAATGACTTTTAAGGTCTTCCTCTATCTAACATGTTTGCCTCTCGATCAATAAGATCAACTATTTCTCTTGTAAGATTGCAGTCCCACTCCTTCACAGTCCACTTCGTATTCAAAAGAATGTCAAGTCTTTCATCAGTAGAAATGTTTTTCATTTTAAGGCCTTTGTAAAGGTCCATAAGCTCCTTTGCTCGAATAGTAAAAGGAGTATGCACTTAAGTGACTCTTCCATCAGTTCTTCTAAATTATTATATTTAATACCTAACCCATTGTTTAGGATCACTCATTGCTTTTAAATATTTATCAATTTTTTGTACTTTTTGATCTTTGCCAGCCGATATTTTGAGTCTATCAATTGTTTGAAGTAAATCAATTTATTTATCAAGAGTTTACTTGAGAGCCTTTTTCCTTTGTTCCTCTGTCAAAGATTTATTGTTTTTAATTTTTTACAATTCAGTTATTCTCCACATCTAAATAAATTTAATTTTACTTCCAACTCTTGATATAATATTTAAAAATCTTGCTGAGATTTAGGATTTCTTCTCCTTTCTATTTATAGTTTGTGTCTGACTTATTAATTTTTTCTGAAATTTTCTTATTCTTCTATTTATCTTTGAATTTTATCATATTTATGTTTTCTAAGTTTATTGGCTAATTTTCGGGCAAACCATCCTCGAGTTAATCTTTGAATATAAAGTGCTGCTTAATTTCTTCTTTCTTCCCACATATCTGAGTTAAAGTACATATTTGGTCGTACTTGTTTATCAGTCCTTCCATCAATAAACAATCCCTCTTTCTCCATTTGTATACCTATTTCCCTTTTAACTTTTGTTGACTTTGATACCCATTAATATGTTTGAGTTTCTCGAGTATAGCATAATTTGTGATTAGTTTTCTTCTGATCAGTCTGTGCGAAAGCATTCCAATACTCGACATTCTGATGAACATTTCTATACCCTCCAATGAATGGTTTTTTCTTATTGATTCTTATAATTTTGACAACTTCAACCCATTGATCTGTAATATTTCCTTTTTAATCCTTTTTGACTACTGTTGATTCGACATGATCGAAGTTGTTTATGCGATTGGCCAGCTCGATATCATTATTGAGCATGACATCACCAGAATTCAGCATATCATCTTCGTTACTCATTCCAAAGTAAATATTCGATTTAAGTTATATTTTTAATGCCGTTCATTCAATATGTAATAAAACTCAAATAATATTCACAATCATGATGAGAAGATAATTGTCAATAGCATTAAAAATATCCTTACGCGACTGAGCTAAGTATTTAAAACTCATAATTAATATATCACTAATAATAATTATTGAAAATCCCTTTTAAAAATTCTTTGCAATGATTTGTATAATTATTCTCATATCTACAGATTATTTTGTACGTGTTATAATAAAATGAAAGCACATCTTATACTGCTTGCACTCATTGCAGTCGCACTCTGTTCACTAGATTCAGTAAGACCAAAATAATATAGGAAACAGTCACTCATAAAGTCACTTTCACCATTGACATTGGAGGATAATCTGCAGGAGATATTGTCATTGATATGTTTGGCAAAACTACACCAAAGACTGTTGAAAACTTTGTCTCACTTTGTGAGGGAGATCAGGTGGCCGATGGACAAGCTCTCAAATTCGAAGGCAGCATCTTCCATAGAATTATTCCTAATTTCATGATCCAAGGAGGTGATTTCACCCGAGGTGATGGAACTGGAGGAAGATCAATTTGGGGAAACAAATTCAATGACGAAAACTTCAAACTCAAGCATGAACCATTCTGCTTATCAATGGCTAATGCTGGACCCAACACCAATGGCAGTCAATTCTTCATTACTACTGCTGCTACTTCTTGGCTTGACGGAAGACACGTCGTTTTTGGAAGAGTTTCTGAGGGAAAAGATGTTGTTAAGAAAGTTGAAGGTGTTGGATCAGGATCAGGAAGACCTTCCAAGAAGGTTAGTATCAGCAAATGCTCAGTCCAAACTTTGTGATCACGATAAAAAAAATATAAACATTTCTTAAATTATCATTTGTTGGAGGTTGTCTATACTTTTTTTTTATTTTTAGAAAGCAAAGATAAATAATTCAAAGGTTTTTATAATTTAAACTGGGGTCGCGGTGTTTTTTAATGCTAATCATCCGAAGAAGTCGGATCGACTGTTTATTAAAGGCAAAAAATATCTTCAGAACACATTTCTAGCATTATTTTGAATTATTTTTATAATCTTTTAATCAAGTGCAAATTTAAGTTGTCTCGCAGTTATTTGTTAACTGGAGGTTTTATTATATTTTCTTCATGAAATTTCGTGTTATATAGGATTTTTTTATTATAATACTAAGTATATTCTTATTTTGTCAGATATTTGCCAGTCGTCTTTCCTCCCTCCATTTTATAGTTTTTACTGATTTCTTTTGGAGGCCAAAAATGTCCTTCCGCAATAT
Source organism: Desulfosporosinus sp. (assembly GCA_020719775.1). Taxonomy (GTDB): domain Bacteria; phylum Campylobacterota; class Campylobacteria; order Campylobacterales; family Arcobacteraceae; genus CAIJNA01. The sequence goes on from DYPS01000024.1 coordinate 6,362, forward strand.
TTTGGTAAGATCCTCCAAATTTAACTTAAAGTTGACTTGGATTGCAAAACTAAAGAAGAGGTTCAATTATTAATTCATCAAAAAAATTAATCTTTCGAACTGTTTATTCTTCCAAGAATTTTTTAACGAAACCCCAGACAAAAGACAGAGAAGTAGGGATGCGTACAACATAACAGACAAACATTCTAGATCTGAATGTATCAGAAAGAAAAGTGAAAGATTTTTTCATTGATCCGATAAGTGAAAATAGACCAATGTGAGCCGCATCAATGATAGCAACCCAATTTTATACTTGACCTGGAATTAGATAATTTCTCATAACGTACTAAAAAAAATATGTTTGAGTTTATAATACTTCTTCTTCAGTCATTTCTAGTTTGATTATTTTGTCAACATCAAAAACCATGATTGGCCTGTAATGGCTATCTCTTCCAGATAAGTAAAACACTCCTTCTTTCTGCATAGACTAACAATTACTAAAAATTTAGACACTGTAGCTGTGAAAGATAACTATCTCACTCTGTTTTGATAATTAATGAAAACTTCCATATCGGCAATACATTTTTTGATGTTGCAACCTGTAGATAATAAAAATCTCAATCTCCATGATTTGTCCCATCTATCATCAAGTTTAATGTTCTTGCGTTGAAGATAGGCATCAAACTCCTGCATTTTTTCTACCTCATAGGGAGTGATTGTTTATTAAGACCAGCCTTAGAATAGCAGTCTTCGAATGTTTTTACCTTATCCGATTTTGAAATCATCGCTAACTTTTGAGTCATTTGATCGATAAGGAATGAAAAGGAAAGCTTCTTCAGGGATATGGGGATGATCAGATACCACATTATGATGTCTATACATTTAAAAAAACTATTAAAACTTATGATTTAATCCAAACTTGGAGCATTCAATTAAATAGGATTTACAATATTTGATATAAATTTGAGAATAGTAGTAAAATTATCATACACTCTTAGATGTACTCATTGCACAAATCTATTTTCTTTTTATGTTTCGTATTTTTGCTTTGTTTAGGTGTAGATATTGTAGATCTTTATTGCAAGAGTTTTTACTTTTTGATTTTATTTCAATTTCATTTCTCTAACAAATTGAGGAATAATCAAATAAATGATGGAATATGCCAAAATTTAGTCTCCAAATTGATAAATATCTCTATAGGAGGCAACAATTCTCAATAATTTTTCACATTCTTACAGTTTATCTTTGTAAGTCGATCCCAAAATATTCATGAGATGAGTATATGGTGTGCTGTCCAGAGCAATATCAAAATCAAAAGATTAAAGGATACGACTTTCCATCATCAAAATATCTTCCTTCGTGATAGTTTTACGACATTTGGCAAGCATTGATGAAATTTTAGGAGGATAAATTTCATTCATTTTAGCAGCCAACAGAAGTAAAGTCACAGAAATAGTTTAATAATTGTCCTAGCAAATGTAGATTGATTTACGAATTAGCTGGTGCAAGTATGAAATAGCCAGGTAGTGTGTGTCCTTGGCAACCTTACGATTATAGGCCAGCAACCACTTGATGGCTGATCTTCTATACTCGTCGTCAATGGATTCAATAGAGTTAGTCGAAGAGTTTGTTGTTTCTGAGAAACTAGGCACTGATGTACTCTTCTGCAGAAGTTTAGGCGCAGTGGTGTAATTTTGGTAAAACTTGGTTTGCATTTCTAATTTCTAAGATTATTTATAGAAGATAGTCATAACAGCGCGAAAAGAGGGCAGCCAAAAATAAGTATTTTTGAATATTTCTCCAGTTAATCAATCTTTCTTATTGTTTTATATCTTACTTTTAAAAATAATCTTAAATTTAGTCAATGAGCATATAATTTGATATAACCGGTATTAAAGACCAAATGTAAAATAATAACTAAGACCAATTTTAAATATTTGTGCCAATCATAATAAAAATTTATCTTAAAAGGCATCCAAAATATATTACGGCAATAAAATGAGCATATTAATGATTCTTTACAATGTGTACGTATGTAATGATGCGATATTAATAAATATAGTAAATTGCAAATGCAAAAAAATCATCACTATAAACCCAATGCAAACAAACATATCTACCCCTCAGTCAAAGATGAAACCGATTCGGATTAAGAAGAAATCATAGTCAAAAACATACAAACTGGATCGACCTAAAATAGTAGAACCTTAATCTAAAATCAATCTTCTCTTATTATTAATGATGGAATCAATAAGTCGGTTTGGTCAGAGTATTTCTCTTCCATGAAAAAAGTTGAGGATAAACTATTAGAACTTGTAGTTCATAGAAAATCAAATTAATTAGAAAAACTACTAACTTAATTACCACTTTAACTGTCAAAATTTAGATATATGAATGGGTGGGGATTACTACATTTCAGTGTCAGTCAAAATGATGTTTAAACGGCATTAATTTTATTAAAATTTGGTATAGACCCCGATCTCCAGAGTTCAGAAATGCAAAGAAGCGCCCTCCATTAATCAGCTCTAGCGAATAGAACCTAACTAACAAAACTATTGATAACGACCGGAGCCAATCCTAACTTGCAAGATGTGGACCGCAACACAGCCATTCATTTTGCCGTTGATTACGGATATTACTAAATTGTAAAAATAATCTTATCATCACTCGTTCCAGTTGATCTCAACATTAGAAACTGCACAAATATGACTACCTTTAATACTTGTAGAAATCCAGATATCTTCTAACTACTTATTGCTTATGGCGATAAAATACCTAAATCTCATTCTAATCATTCAAAACAAACCTCGACTACTCAATAAAGCAAAGGCCAGATATATTAATCACGTTTGAGAATCCGAAACAGCGATGTTATACCTAACACATCAAGAGTAGATCAGGTTTAAAAATTTCTATCTCTCAGAGAAACTCCTAATGAAAGAAAAGTATCAAATTCAGAATCAATTATTTCTGAAGAATCTCTGTAGTAAAGCTTTGTGAATGAAGAAATAAAAAGAGTTCAAAAAAGTAAGAGACAAAGACAAATTGGATCTTATTTGAAGAATAATTGTATCGCAAATAGCTATCGAAAAGCATCTCAAAATGTAGGATTGATGAAAGAATCAGTATTTAAAACTTATTTAGAAAATGAATAACAAATTTAAAATTATGATAAACTTAAAAAAATAGGAGAAGGAGCTTTTGCTGAAGTATTTTTAGTGAGAAAAAAGCGTTCGAGTTCGTATTTTGCTCTAAAAAAAATTGATAAAAAATTGATTATTTAAAATCATTTGCAAAAATATGTTAAAGCTGAAAAACATGTTTTAACTTAAGTTGATCATCCTTTCATCCTAAAAGGTTATTTTTGTTTACAAGATTTTACTCATCTATTCATTCTGATGGAATTCTGTATGGGAGGAGACCTATAAAAATATGTAAGAGATAGTCCTTTGAGCTAAAGTATAGCAAAGACATATGTTTGTGAAATAGCACTTGCTCTTGATGAACTCCATCGCAATAAAATTCTGTATAGAGATCTGAAAGTCTCGAATATTCTAGTAGATTCCGATGGTCATCTCAAACTGGCTGATTTTGGCTTAGCAAAATAGGCAGTTTCGTCTGATTCTTTTTTGGGCTCTGTCTCCTACTTACCTCCTTAAATGTTGGTCGAAGGAAAAAGTAAGCCTCATGGAAAAGCATTAGATTGGTATTTACTGGGTGTTTTTTTATATTAACTTTTGCATGGTTAGCCTCCATTCTATGATTAAGAAAGACAAATAATGTAGTAAAAGATAAAAACATAAAATCCGATATATTTAATAGATGTTTCAAAGCAAGCACGACATGTGATAAATCGTCTTTTAGAGAAAGATCCATAAAAAAGGCTAAAAAGTTTGGAAGAATTGAAATAGTAGGAATGGTTAAGTGACATTGATTGGTTAAAGATAGCTAGTAGGTAATAATAAATTAATGTAGACAAGGGGAAGTTATGACAATAAAAGAAATAGATTATAAAGAATTAAGAAAGAAAGAATATTTCTAAGAATAAAGCTTAGATAAGATAATTGATGAGAAGATTGAATGGTTTTAGGATTGGAATTATCCTAAAAAATTATGATTTATATTTTTATAGCAGTTTTTGACTTCCGATTAATTAAAGGAATTCTTTAGGATTTTAAAATTAAATCAATTGAATTTGAAAGCATGAGCTCCCCGACCTCTCAACCAAAAAAACCTAGATAAATCAGAGAACTCAAAGATAAACTCAATGACTTAGACATCGATGTCAAGCAATAGGCCATCCGAGGCATCATCTCTTATATGACCAACGGTAAGGATGTTTCATCACTCTTTATGGATGTTCTCAAGAACATAACAACACCTTCTTTGCAGCTTAAAAAACTCATTTATCTCTATGTGATGAGTTACGCGAAAGTGCATCCGGATCTTGCAATCCTTGGAGTCAACACTTTTAGAAAAGTATCATTAATAAAATTCAGGACGCAGTCGATAAAAATAACCCTTTTCTCCGAGCTTTAGCAGTTAGAACAATGGGCTGCATTAGAATTAAGGATATTACTGAATATTTATGTGATCCACTCAAAAAAGCACTTAAGGATGAGGATCCTTATGTTAGAAAAACAGGAGCTCTATGTGTTCCAAAACTTTACGAAATTGCTCCTCAGTTAATTTAAGATGAAGGTTTCTTGAAATTACTGTAAAATTTGTTAAATGATGGTAATGCAACTGTTGTATCAAATGCATTAGTTTCACTTTCAATTTGCAGTTAACTCAAAGGAGAACCACTCTTAAGACTGACTGAAGTATTAGTTCAAAAATTGCTCACAGCTATGAATGATTGCAATGAATGGGGAGTAGTTTATATATTAGATACTCTTACAACTTATCTGCCAAAAGATCCACAATAAGCTTAGAGCATAATGGAAAGAGTATCAAGTAGACTTGCTCATACAAATTCAGCTGTTGCTTTGTCATCTATCAGGTTAATAATCAAATACATGGACTACTTATCCAATGCTTAAACTATTAGAACTTATAATAACAAAATTAGTGCTCCTCTTATTACTATGATTTCAAGAGAAAATTAAATCAGTTATCTTGTACTTAAAACAATTAATCTTGTTTTGCAAAAGAGACCTTTGCTTTTACCCAAATAGCTTAAAATATTCTTTGTCAACTATCATGATCCTCTTTACGTGAAACTTTAGAAACTTGAAGTATTATCTAAAATTGCTAATAACTAAAATATTTTAATGATTCTTCATGAGCTAAAAGAGTACATTCATGAAGTAGACATTGAGTTCGTTCGTAAAACTGTTAACACTATGGGCAAATGCGCAATTAAGCTATAAAAAATGGCTGATAAGTGTGTTCAATGTTTATGGTAGACCCTTAAAACTAAAATACCCTATGTTGTACAAGAAGCAGTAATAGTCATAAGAGATATCTTCCGTAAATATCCAAACAAATACTAGGGTTTGTTGGCAGATATTTGTGAAAATCTTAACAACCTTGATGACCCTCAAGCAAAAGCTTCAATTGTATGGATTATTGGATAATATGTATAAATCATTGATAATGCTGATTAGCTCATGGCCAACTTTGTCTAAAACTTTAAGGATGAACCAGATGTTGTTCAACAACAAATTCTAATCAGTTGCATGAAATTATATCTGCATAGACCTGAAGATGGGCAGTAAATTTTGAAAGATCTATTTAAATATGTTACAAAATAGTGTGAAAATCCTGATTTGAGAGACAGGGGCTTTATTTATTGGAGACTTTTATCTATTAATCCACAACTGGCCAAGAAAATTATTTTAAGCCCAAGACCTTTAATTTCAGACCAATCCTATACATTGTAAACATAATTTTTAGAAAAGCTTATTGAAAATATTGGGTATCTTTCCAGTGTTTATAGTAAAAAGCCTGAAGATTTTGTTAAAAGATTAAAAGATAATGCCAATGCTAAGGAAGTAGTTGAAGAGGATTAGTAATAATTATTAGCAAAAAACAAACAAGAAGAAAAAGTTTAATTTTTTTAAAACAAAAATGTCTCATTTGCTAACAAAAATTAGCAAATGGTGGATAACTCTCCATCTGATTTAATAAATTTGCAAGTTGAACAAAAACCAGTTGCAGTTTAGGTTGCTCTCCCTTCTAATGATCTTTTAGATATTTCAAGCAAACCTTCTAAAATTTAATAGCCTACTAAAATTTTAAATAATCCTTCAGTCAATTTATCTTCATCACTTTTAGATCTTTAAAGTTAACAATCTCGAGTGTACCAAACAACTGTCAATCAATCAGTAAACTCAACCAATGATAATAGTTTCTCAACAACAATTATTCAAGGCAATCAACCAAATCAAGGATCTTCATTATTTAACTTTATAGAACCACCAAAAACATTCAAAAATATTGTTATTCCATTTGTGGAAGTCATCAATGAAACTGAGTTTACTAGATAACAAAAATATTCAAATCTAAGCATTAAAGCGGCTTTTCAAAGAGAAGCTGATAAAATTTATTTGCAGCTACAATTTAAAAATACATCGAGTGTTTGTTTCAATGTAAGATTTACACTATTTAGGATTTCGCACTTAAAATGAATTCAAATGCATTTAAATTGGGTTATGGCAACATAGTCATTCCGGATTTAATTTTAAACCCTGGATAATCTAAGTAAGTTAAATTATAGCTTAACTTCGAAAACAATCAAGCTGAACTCTCTAGTTTCCCTTATCATATTGATTGTGCACTAAAAACTATGGATGATGTCTATGTTTTCCAAATTCCTTGCAGTTTATCAATTGCAATTCTTCCAAACTTTACAATCGCACTTGAGGAATACAAATAAATTGTTTCAAATCCTTAATTCTAAAAAAGACAATAAATCTTAGCCAACAAATTGACATTGGCTGATTTTACTATTAAACTAAAGGACAACAATTTGTTCTAAGTTGTTCGTCATGAAAATGGTAGCAACGAAATGATGGTCTACGCTTGCCAGTTGGTGAACGGTATTAGACTGGTGACTGAAATAATATTTGATAAATCCAGCAATAGCGTAAATATGCGTCTCACTGGCCCTAATAGCATCTATAACTCTTACTTTCATCATGCGCTCTCCATGATTGTTAACTTGTGATTATGTGATAGATGAATGTAGATTGTTCTAAAAATTACTCATTATATTAATATCAATGTTTTTTATTATCTAACACTTTTAAAGTTTTTTATAAATTATCTAAAAAGTCAAAGGATTCATTAGTTTTGTTGGAATGCGCATTCGATTGAAGTTCTTGAGTTGTTTGGGTGGCAATTTATTTTGTAACTGTTTGTTTGAGAATTTGATTTTTTTAGCAATTTTCACATTTTGACCCTATTTTTTTAATAATAGAAAAAATATCTTCCTTATTTTATTTTTTGATCTCACAATCATCAACCTCTGTCATTCTTGATTTTTTTTTAGTGAAATTTTTATCTTCATTCATTTCCATAATTTCTGAATAAAATTAGATTTACTGTCAGACATTTACTTTATGATAGACTTGAAATATTTAATTTCACTTTAGCATTGCTTAAGCTTTGAAGCCATTACAGAATTATTGTCTTCGGCAAAATCCGTAATATAGCTTTGATTTCTTCTATCTTTAGAGAGACAGTGAGAAGAGTTATTGTTTTTAAGTTTTGACTATATAATTGAACGAAGATCTTCTTAATGTTCTAATTTATTCACCAAATTTGTAATAATAGTCTATTTTCTCATTTAATTTCTCATTTTTGATTAACTACCCATCACTGAATTTTGATAAACTGAGCACATAGATTCTCTTTCATCCATAAAGTTTGGATACCCTCCATTGTTGTTGCTATACAAAGAATCTCTTCTCAAAGGAGCCATTGATAATCTCTGTGATTTTTGACTTTATAATTGCTGGGAATAATTGTTAGTGCATTTGAGAGAGAGCCTGCGGTCAAATGCCTCTTGATCTTGGTCTATTCTTTTGGGGATTTATTTGGAATTTTGTGTAAACATCATATTTTGATTGGTGTCGATGATATTTAAACTGCTACGACTATTTTTAGAACTGCCATCTTTGGATAGTATAAACTCTTTGGAGGAGAAACTCTTCATATTTGAATCAAGAGGTTAAGTAATTTGTAAAATATTTTATTTGTTTAATTTGTCTTCTCTTCGCTTTGTTAGGCCAGTTCCTTTTGTAGAAATGCTGCTTCTGTTCTTATGTGGAAAAGGTACAGGTTGTATATCTCTATCATATGTAGGCTTTCGAGATTTCATAATCTATAAACTTATTGTTAATTATTATTTAACTGTTATATTAAAGTAAAAAGAGCAGATCATAGTAGAGCAATCTTTGTTCATTTTTTCACCTTAATTGATGGCAACATCTATGTTAGTCTGTTTGAGAGAGAATGCCTGGTCTTTTACTGCTTTGCTAAGAATAGATCTTTTTCTAAATGAATGTTTCGATCATTTTCATACAACCATAAATTTAAATCGTTGTATTTACTAAGAGTCGTTCCTTTTCGACCATTAGTTGTTTTAAAACTAGATGATTGAGTTGAATTGTTATCGTTATTCGATTATTTATACGACTGAGTTAGCATTAATTTCTATAAATTTTATACCTAGGTTGAAGTTTTTGCTTTAATATCATCATAATTCATGTTAGAAGATATGGTTAAAGTATTGAGTCTATCATACTTAAAATTTATCGATTTTTATTCTTGAAAGTTACTTTATTGGCATATTTTTTGTTATTTTTTATTTTCTTCGATTTCTAAACTTTGACTTAATTTTTGTCGCTGCCTATATGAGTAACAGCTTACATATTGTTTAATATCTGTTTTAATTTTTTGTTTTATTGCAAAATTTTATTTTTTGTTTGAGTCTCAATAACTGCAGCAGCTACTTCAAAGCCCAACTGTTCAATTACATGAGAATGAGTTCTTTCTTTCATTTTAGGAAGACTATAAACTTTCTGCTGATAGGAATGATAAAATGATCGATTATTTTGGCTATTAATTTGATGTTGTTTGACTGCTTGTTGTACAATGATGCTTTTCTTCTCGATATCTTGCATCTTCATATAAACTTTTATCCATGCTTAATTTTATTTTTTCTATCTTCGACAATCTTAACAATCATCTAAATTACAATTATTTTACCATGGTTTCCCTATTATTTATCGTGCTATAGCTCACTCATTAATAAAACTATTATATGTAATAGTAATAACATTCATGATCATTTCTCATCTTAATTGAACAATTTTTTTATGATTAATATCCTTCTTTATCCTATTTATCTTTTACTATAGCATGTTTTATCGAATATCTCTAAGTAATTCTTTCTCCATTTGCTCATCAGTTCCAACCTTCAACCGACTGCTTCCTTTCGTATTAGTTTTGAATTTACTTAACAATAACTAAATCTAAGATTGTTTTGCCTGTTGTCTACGTTTGCTTTAACGCTATTATTCCTATTGACAATATCTTTATTTAAGTTAATGTTTCTTGAATCGCAAGTATTTTTCTGCTCTTTCTGCTAATTCCATCAAATTTTCTTTTCTTCTCTTCCCCCTACTTGTACGATAGCTATCACTTTCCAAATAATCAGGACTCTTTGTTTTTTTGATCTCAATTTGCTGTGTTTATAAAATACTGTTCCTTAAAGTTTCCCAGCATCTGCCTGCTTTCTAATCTCTGCACATCACCCCACTATTAAGTTGCAAATCTTTTAAATTTTTCAATCTATTAATGAGAAGATCAGCAGTGATCATTTTGTATTATTTGTTACGAGAAGTTTTAACTTTACAAAGAGGAGATAGCTTTTCGCTAGACTGCTTGTTTTCTCCTGCATAAAGAGTAAGATTAATTGCTGAACTATAGACATTGCCTGGTTTTTTATTGAGAGCTTTACTGATTTTTTGCAGATGTAGGTAGCGCAGTTTGTTTAGAGGAATTAGTTTTTCTTTAATGAGTCTAACTACATGTTCGTTCATATGAATCAATACGTCCTTTTAAGGATGCCATTTCGCGCGTCCTTAGGATTATATTTAATATTCTTCCGACATTATTATAGAAGACAGCAAACGATAAGCAATCATTAATTCACTATAAATTACAATATTAAAGAAACATATCAAATTACTTCAATCACAGTACAATAAATTAAAAATCGTCACTTCTGCCCAACTCGCTTAGATTTCAAATTTTAATATTACTTCCACACTATTTATTACAGCTATTTCCCACTAATATAGCGTTTTGCCTAACTAGAAGAACTTCCTAATCTATTACTAGTTTCTTCATCGATAACTGGATTGAAGATCGTAATTTTTGGATATTTATTTTGTTATGGGTTGTATTTTGTGATTTATTGTGTCGTATTGATGAAAGTTGAGCGAGTGTTTTGAATAGTGGCTAATTTTTTTAATATTTTATCCTCTTAATCTTTGAGTTCCTTATCATTTATTTTTCTATTGAACAACATTGTTCTATTTTTCATTACTTTTTGAAATTGTTTTTACATACTAATTAACTTAGTTTTGAGGTCATTATTTTATTACTGTTATGTGTAGGCATCGGATTGGCTCAATGATTGGTTCGGAGTTAAGTTGTTGGATTTCATGGCATGAATTTATTTTATTTGCTCTAAATTTTTAAGAAGAAGGGGATTCAAATCATCAATCAATTAAGCGAAATCAATTCTAATACGTGGGTCTGCCTCAAGCATTCTCAATAACAAATCTATGAATTATTCAGAGTAACGTTATTGAATCGCTGTTAATTGTCGCTTTAGTTAACCCTAATTCATTTTTATTTTTTTGAGATAGTTGTTGTACTCAAAAATAGGAGGATAATTTTACAACAAGCACATTTTCAGAGCAATTAGTCCTATAGAGTAAATATCTGCCTTTTCAGAGTTATATCTTGGCTGATACACATTATTTTTCAAATTAGGTAGTAATTAAGGGCTAAGAAAATTAATGTAATCTTCACTTTTATCAACATTTTTTTCTTTCTATTGATTATCAATATTTTGAATAAATTCTCTTGCCAAATCATAATTCTTCTTTTTCTGAAATATTTCCCTATCTACCAAAATATACTTTCCTTATTCATCAACAATGATATTATCTGGTCTAATAGCTGCATGAGGGACATCAAAATGATGCAAAAAATAAACAGCGCCAATAAGATGATCAATCATTCGGATTATCTCTATTTATTGATAGTAAACATTAATAAGCTGCCTCTGTTGGGATGGACATTTATCAATTTGTTAGTAATCACACATTTTAATGTGTTTTATTTCCGAAAATATATTTTTACTGTATTTGCTGGACATTTTAGTCAATTCAGCTTGTTTGGATTTCAGCAAATGTTGAAGAGTGGACTAGGGGGGATAATACTGGAAGTGAACCAGAATGAAAGACTATTGAGTTTTGCCACAGTTGAAACCATTACTACTTGTTTCCCCAAGCACAGCTAACATCTCATTATATTAGCCATGACTATCTACAACATCAAAGTCGTATATTTGTACAAGAGTAGATATCGTGTTATCGCACTCCTTTGCAAACTCCATTCGTTTTTTCAATGACTGCATTGTCAATTCTGGCATATCTCCGATTCGTTTGATGCCCTTTTCGCTTCCATTTTTCTAGGATTTTAAGTAAAAGATATGTCCAAAGGCAGGATGGTTAATAGCCAGTATAGAAGAATATTCCTGGTTTTGATTAAAATCACCCATTTTTTTACACTAAGCACCCATTCCACTCCTCTGTTAATTTAAATTGTATATCAATAACGATCACTCTACAACTTCTTCTTTATAACATTCCTACAACCTAGTCTATGTTAATTGATTGCTTTTATTCATTTTTAGATAGCAATACAATTGAGACTTATGTTGTTCATAGATTATGCATCGTGTTATTCTGTCAATCACCATAATAATATTTTGGAATGTATCCGAACTATCAGCCCTATCAAAATCAGCAACCACAACAGCCTAACCCTAACAATAATCGAATGCAGCCACCTCAGTACACTCACCAGCAGAATGGCCAGCCTCAACAAAATTATCTCATCACTCCACAGAACAATAATAATCCCAACCACATCATACATTCTTCGAACATCCAAGCCCCTTACTCTGCTACAAATAGTAATAAACCAGCCGGCTTCGGTTTTGGCAAATTGGAAAGCATGGGGCGATTCATCCAAGAAGCCCCTGAAGCAAGCACCAAAAACCAATAAGCTCCAGTAGGCAGCAGCAGTCAATTTGGCAACACACTCAACTTCAAAAATGATAAAAATGAGAAGGCTAAAATGTCTTCATCAGTTATTTTCTTTAAAAACAATAATGATGAAGACCTCAATCATTTTCCATCATTCAACGTCGGAAGCAATAATAATACTACCGGAGGACTCAGTCGCTTGGAAGCACTCATGAAAAAACCGAAACCCACTGATATTCCAAAAGAATAAGGACCAATCGAAACACCATAAGAGAAACGCAAAAAATAAATTTTATCAATAAAGCAGTAACTTGATTTTCTCAACAAAAAAATGGAAAATACTGTTTTTAAAAAGACTGAACCTACTGTTGATGGAGATAATAAACCATATTTTCAACTTCCAAGTCGCAAAGTTGCGAATACTCCAGTTCAACCTACTACAATGGAAGGAAATAAAGGTTTCTTCCAACAATACTCTGGACACGATAATTCTAAATCTCAAACAACTACTTAGAATAAAGGGCTTTATAATCAATTTACAGCAACAGATTACTCTAAGACATAAGCAACATATAACTCTAAATTAACAAACCCCAATCCTTCAACTCAAAGCTATCAGCTTCCTCACACCTATACTACTCCGTAAGTCAAGCCATATTCAAGTCCACTAACAAACATTCAGTCTCAATCTCAAAATTATTCCACCCCTAGCAATAGCAGTGGAAGCAGTTGGAGCAGTTCAACTTCAACTAGTCAAAATTCATATCAAGTTCCTACTACAGGAGGAGAAGTAGGAGGAATGTTTAAAAAGAAAAATCCTTATTTAATTGATGAAGCTGTTAAACCTTTAGAACATCAACAAAAAAACTTCATGCTATCTCCAAAGGGTAACAATACGGCCAGCATAGCAAAACCATCATAGCCAATTTATTAAGCAAAACCTGCAGAAGTAATTGAACCTCCAAAACCAAAGAAAGGAATGAGAAGAACTGATTCGTTTGAAGATGAAAAGCCAAAGATGAGCAATCAAGAGGGTCCAAGGGCATTCAAAAAATCTGATTTTGCAATTGGTAAAAAATTAGGAAAAGGTCAATATGGTTAAGTTTGTTTAGTCATTCATAAAGATACAGGATTTTTGTGTGGTTTGAAAGTTATGTCTAAGAAGCAGATCAGATAAGAAAAATATGAAAATCAGATCGCCAGATAACTCAGTATCAATTTTTTCCTTTCTCATCGTAATGTTGCGCCTCTTTATGGTTATTTTTCAGACTAATAAAACGTTTATCTGCTTATTGAATATTGCACAAACGGACAACTACTTAGCATGTTGAGAAAAAATCATAGAATGTAATAGCCTTAAGTCAGTCCTATTATCAGATAAATATGTTAAGGCCTCGATTATATTCACAAATAGCAAATCATTCATAGGGATATCAAGCCTTAAAATATTCTCTTTAATTTTGTAACTATTGATTCATTTAGAATACTGTCAAAATTTGTGATTTTGGATGGGCAGTTTATTCAGGCAATGGAATGCGTAAAACTGTATCAGGTTCACCACTTTATTATTCTCCTTAAGTAGTAATGGAAACAGAATATGATTAAAAAATCGATATTTGGGCAGTAGGAATGATGACATATTAATGCATTTTAGGAAAAATACCTTTCCGTATCTACTCAGAGTTAGACTTAAATCGTATTGTAATATTTATTTAACTTAGGTCGAAGATGAAATTAAATTCCCAGAATACATTGACGTGTCTGACTAGGCAAAAGATTTTATCTTAAAAATTATGAAAAAAAATCCTGAAGAGCGTATGGAAATTAAGGAGATTATGAGACACCCTTTCATCACAAAATACCTTAAAGAGAAAAAAGTAGGAAATGAGGTATTATAAGAGTTCAGAAAAGTTCTTTCAGCTTGATACCTGTATATTATAGATGGAAAAGTCATCTACACTATCGCAAAATCTGAAAGATTTAAAATTTAATTTGACATATATGCATCATTTTCAGGCTTTAATTTCTTTTTTAGTCTTTATTTTTGCCTGAAGATCGATAATTCTAGAGCGTACAGATTATTTCTCTTTTTTAATTTCTTAAATACGATTTTCTTTTTCCTTTTGCTTTTTGAGTTCAATCAAGAAAGAGTTGTTATTTTCAGCAACCATCTTCTAAGAATATTAAATTATATCATTTGCTATGTTCAAACGAGTTACTCCTTTTAATAATTCTTCTTTGCATGAATCTAATGTTTTTGCAGATGTTTAGAAGCTTGAACAAAATTCAGGGAATTTTTTTGTTTTCAAATAAAGTGAAAGTTTATTATCGAAATTTTTCTTTTACAAAGTTGAAAATTATTTGTTAAGTTCTGTTGCTTTCTCCACTTATGTTTCAAGCACTTTAAGTTTTTCAGTTAACTCATCTCTTTATTTTTTAACTTCATCATCTTTCTCATCTGCTTTTACTTTGAAAGAGGATTCAATTCCTTCAAGTTTTGATTTCATTCCATCAATTTTTTCTTTGAGCTCAGCATTTTCTTTATCAAAATCAGTACTTTCCTTTTAAAATTATGCAATTTTGTTTCTAATGTCATCAAGAGATTTTTCAAGATCATCTTCAATTTTTTTCCTCTTTTTAGTTTCTTCTTCAATACTTTCTTTTACTGTTTTTTGAATATTAAAAATTGTCTTCTTAATCTCTTCAATTCCACTCTAAAATCTTTGCTTTTCTTATAACAACAACATAGCTTCACGATTGCATTTTTCCTTTTAGTTTTTCAATTTTTCTTGTAAATTGACAAGAGTGTTGTTTATGGCATCTAGAGCCAATATCTTTGATGGGAGCTATATTAAGGTTAAGTTACCAGCTGATTATTGATAAGTTTAAGTTGATCTAACTGTTTCTTTTTATCTTCAGCAAGAGCATTTATTGTCTCTGTGATAATCTTAGTTGATTTTTCTGAATAACAATCAATTTACTGACAGTTGATTTCAGCTCTGATTCGTAGGCAAGATCTTCATTAATGTTCTTTAGCTTTTTTTAAGCTTCCGCCTTTTGCTGAGCAGTCAACATTTAATTCAAATTAATAATACTTAATTCTGCAAAATTTATCATGTTTTATTCTTGCATACAACTTCATTTAAAAAGGAACTTTTTGAAACATTCAGAGTGAATGCAAATTTAAATATTTTTAAATCTATAATTGGTGAGTGATAAAGATTTATTAAATGTCAAACGTTCAGTTCCTCAACCCAAAAGCAGAAGTTCTTAAGAAGTTCCAAGCTCTCGCTATGAACATCAACGCCGCTATGGGCTTGCAAGAAGTTATGAAGTCTAATCTTGGACCCAAGGGTACTCTCAAGATGCTCGTTGGTGGCGCAGGACAAATCAAACTTACTAAAGATGGTAGTGTTCTTTTACACGAAATGCAAATTCAACATCCAACAGCAGGTATGATCGCTAGATCAGCCACTGCCCAAGATGACATTGTCGGAGATGGGACTACTTCCAACGTCCTCCTCATCGGAGAACTCATGAAACAAGCTCAAAGATTAGTTCAATAGCAAGTACATCCACGTATCATTACTGAAGGTTATGAATTAGCTAGAAAAGAGGCCCTTAAATTCTTGTAGACATTCAAAGTTGCAAAAGAAACTGTTGAAAAACCATTGCTCATAAGTGTTGCACGCACTGCTCTTTGCACCAAACTTCATCCTGAACTAGCCAATCAACTTGTGGATATAGTTGTTGATGCAGTTAATATCATTAGAATTGCTGATAAGCCAATAGATCTTCACATGGTTGAAATTATGCATATGGTGCATAGACTTGCTGGAGATACTCAACTTGTCAAGGGTTTAGTTCTCGACCACGGGGCAAGAAATCCTGATATGCCAAAAAGACTTGAAAATTGCTATATTCTTACTTGCAACGTTTCTCTTTAATATGAAAAGACTGAAGTCAACTCTCAATTCTTTTTCTCAAATGCCACTGATAGAGATAAAATGGCCAAAAGCGAAAGACGTTTTACTGATTAAAGATGTCAAAAAATTGTAGACTTAAAGAATAAAGTCACTGAAGGAAACGACAAAAGTTTTGTTATTATCAACGAAAAAGGAATTGATCCTATCTGTCTCGAGATGTTCGCAAAGGCTGGAATCATTGCTCTCAGAAGAGCTAAACGTAGAAATATGGAACGTATTGTTCTGGCCTGTGGTGGAACAGCAGTTAACTCAGTTGAAGAGCTCACTGAAAACGATTTGGGATACGCTGATCTTGTCGAAGAGCATGTATTAGGGGAGGAAAAATATACTTTCATCTCAGGAGTTAAAAATCCTCGATCATGCACAATTCTTATCAAGGGTCCAAATGAGCACACCATCTCAATGATCAAGGAAGCTACCAGAGACGGACTTAGAGCAGTAAAAAATGTATATGATGATAAATCAGTTGTCCCAGGGGCAGGTTCATTCGAAATCGCTTGCTCAGTTCATCTTACCGAATACATGAAAGAAGTTGAGGGTAAAGCTAAGCTTGGTATCCAGGCCTTCGCTGAATCGCTTCTAGTTATCCCAAAAGTAATTCATAATTAATAAAGACATTAGCTGAAAACAGCGGATATGACATCCAATAATCTATCATAAACTTGAAAGATTAGTATCACAAGAACAAAATTGCAGTTGGCTTAAATTTACAAACAGTTGGAACAATTTCCCCAATTAAAGAACAAATTTACGATAACTATTGCTCCAAGAAGCAATGGCTGAACATTGCTCCAACTTTGGCTCAACAATTATTGCTCGTTGATGAGATTATGAGAGCAGGAAAGGGAATGGGAGGAGGAAGTAAGCTTGATGAATGATTGGAGTTATTGTGAATTATTCCCACACTTTATTTAATTATTCGCAATCAAATTAATTAACTAAGAAAATTATTTGTAAATTTAAATATCAAATAAATTAAAAAAAAAAAGTGTTTCAGAGAATGAGAGGCTTATGCTAAAAGTAAAAATGAAAAATGTTAAAAATTATCTGATTTAATTATCAATTAAAATCAATTTGAATTATTGGAATTCATGAAATATGACTTATCTAAAATAGAAAATCAATCACATATCTTTAAAGCCAAACATATATTCTAATAGCTTACCTTTATTGATAATAGATTCATAAATAAAATAAACCATCTTTCGACGAATACGTAACAGCTCAAAATAAATCTAAGTGTGTTCAAAAATCAAAATATTATTACTTAAAGGCCTTTATTAAACCAAATCAAATATTAGCTATCCATACTACTCACCAACAAAATCATTGATTTATTTTCAATATTTAAATATAACTATTCCTCCATCTACTTCTCACAGCGATAATGTTGAGTGCAATTTGTTCCCTGCCTTTCAAATCTTAAGCAAATCATATTTGATGCTCTTATAAATATCGTGGCAGCATATAATAGAACCTAAAAATGATTAAAGATGTAAAGTAGAACAATCCAAGGGAAAACACAATATTTTAATGCAAGGACATTGATTGATTGGGATTATGGGGAAGGAGTGGGGCGCGCTCTTTAAGTGGAGTGCCTTTATAAATATTAAATGAAAAAATAAAATGAGTTTGTAGCGGGATCTTCCCCTCGACAGTTTCAAGCCAAACGTACAGGTGTACGCCATAATGAAAAGCAACAGCTGCGACTACGACCTGCTTGGTCACGGTTTACTCTCCATCTCAACTGAAGAAAATGATTTATGCAGCATTCATTTTTTATAAGTCGAGGGTAATCGCGACAAAACAGTTCTAGTACGTTCCAGGATACGTGTATAAAATAACTACGAAAAGCAGAAAGGTTCTGTGATCGTTTGGGGCGATGAAGATCAGTCCTAACACAGTTAACTCGCTCTCTCGTTCTAGGGTGATAACGAATGCGATTTTTTCTGGTATGTACCTGTACCTATAGCTTAGGCGATTGATTTGCGAAAAAATCGGGAAAAATTATCTTGACATCAGCGGGAGAGACACCCTTGAAATGCCAACAGACTCTAACCTTACTATTATTTTGGATAAAACGAAGACTTGTCGTGATATGGTGCAATACCACATGTTAAACTCCAATGAATTTATGATCTCTCTCTATGGAGTATTCTGTTGTTTCAAATAAAAAAATGATAAAATGGGAATGGGAATAATTGGTAGAATATTGAACTCAATCCTTTCAAATGTTGATCATAAACTAGTTCAAGTACTGTTTAAAGATCCCATTTTCCCGATAATCCTAAATATACAGCAATGTATTCCATAATATAACATAGTTACATGTGAAGTTGATTTTCCTCAAATTTGGAAGGAAAAAATCAAGCTAAGAACATTTATTCCTTTAGACTTGTAAATAGAAATGAAGATTCAGCTTCTTCACCGTGTTAACTTCTATCGTTAAAATATACTTGACCTATCCAAAGAAATATATCTATAACATATTCTAATGATGGTAATTAATTTATTTATATAGACTCATTTCGAGTGCTGCAAAGATATCATTACTCATCTTACCAAGGACAATACTATTGACCAAGTTGCTGAACTTAAATATTCTTCAAATCTTATGATAGGAAGTGATAAATTGGACAATGGAGAGGATGATACTTCACTTTCTGAAATAGACACTCTCAGAAGAAGACAATTTGCTAACAGTAAAATGTAGTTCCTTATGTAAGCATTTATCATTTGCAAACAAATTCAAAGTGATAATACTAAAATTAAATTTTTAGATAAAGTCTACTCTAGCAAAGTCATGCAAGTTATTACCTAATATTTTGATCAAAACATTATCCGTTCCTTGGATTTACTATTGTGTGTGGTGCAAGCCAGCCCACAGAGATTCTTAGATTATTTAAAAAACAATTATCGGTAGCAATCATCAAATGGAGTTTATGTTAAGCTTTATAAAAAATTCTGTATTGGAACCTAAGATTTTCAACTATCAATAATATAAATTTTGAAATACTTTACAGAGCCCTTTAAAACAAAATAAAATTTAGATTTCTTCATTGGAACTTTCCTTACTTACATTTTCCAATACTGCAAAGATTAAAAAGCTTTGCTGCTTCTTTTTTCATAGATAATTCAAATAGTTTAAAATGTTTAATCTATACTTCAACAAGGCATCAAAAGCAAAGTATTTGATAAACTCAACTCTTTCATTAGAAATATTGGGAGAGACAAAATTTCAGAAATAAGAGCAGCTAAAGTTATGAAGAGAATTCTTCTATAAAATACTGGCAGTAACAAATAGTTTCAAAAAATATTTTTAGGCCAATTAAATTAACAAGTCGTCAACAGTGGATTTTTTGAATGCTCAATGCTTATTTTGTAAAAGAACATTATTTTCAACAATATTATTTCCTCATCATTGCTTTAAAATTTAAAAATACTAAAGGAAATCAAAGTGTTAACTCCATATCATACATTTATAAAAGATAACTATGCTGAAAAACCTCAATTATAAAGATATCTTCTTCCAATATTAAATTTTGTACCTCAAATTACTGAATCGATTGCAGAAAACTTGCATCCGAAAAGTCATCAACGCTAATTGGATTAATAAATGGAAGAAAACTATCTAATGGATTAAAACATTGATTAAGGTCACATAAACACATCATCTCAATAGTAAAGTTTTAACCAACTTCGTTAACTGCGAAGAATGAGGTAATAAATTAGAATGGAAGACTAAGCTCGTTAACTTGAATAAATATCAGCACTGGAACGATTACGTAAGAAAAGAAAAGGAGAATAGCTTTAAAAATAACTCGTAATGTAATTTAAGTTCTAGTTTGATTAATCCCTTGAAGGAAATTAGTGAAAAAAACATTTTTGATTATTTTTTTCTTCATATTCTAATTTTAACGATAAAAAATAGATATCATTAATATTAACTGTTCAGATATTAATATTGACTTGAACTGTCCTAGGGGGACATGGAATAGTTTACTGAGCAATAGGTATGTTCATCTTCGAAAGTTTATTGATCTTTTGCTTTTTTTCTATTTCAATATTGTTGGCTAGAATATCATTCGCATCTTTCTCTGTTAGTACTTGAATATTTTGAGTTGTAAATGGTTGATATTCCTTTGCTGGAGGTTTGTTTTTCTTTTTAGGAGCAAGACAGCACTACATAGAAATTGAATTCGAAATTATATAATTGGAAGGGATTTGATTATTTAAAAAGATTTAAAATCATAATATCACCATAACATAATGGACTCAGTCGGAGTAAGTCAACTTTTATTCAGAACGTATTGCCGCAAGTAATCAAAGAGGGAGCCAATGAAGAGAAGGGAGAGATTGCTCGTCTGGTATGCATCACCTTATTTAGTCTTCCTTTGTCGGAGCTATTGCAGTTGCTGATCTTGTTAAGACCACCCTTGGACCTAGAGGAATGGATAAAATTTTAGTTCCCATCGCTGCTGGACCTAAGAACAAAAACATTAATGTCACCAACGATGGCGCCACGATCCTTCGTTCAATGCATGTTGACAACCCAGCTGCTAAAATTCTTATTGATATCTCCAAAACTCAAGACGAAGAAGTTGGAGACGGCACTACCACAGTCGCAGTTCTTGCAGGCGAACTACTAAGAGAAGGATAAAAACTCATTCACATGAAATTACATCCTCAAACCATTATTAATGGATGGAGAATGGCAAGAGATATTGCAAGACAGAAACTTAACTAAATTGCCAGAGATAATTCCACAAATCAGGAAAAATTTAAAGAAGATTTGATTAATATTGCAAAAACCACACTAAGCTCAAAACTTTTGACTCAAGATAAACAACATTTCGCAGAACTAGCAGTTGAAGCCGTACTTAGACTCAAGGGATCAACTAATCTCTCTTACATTCAAGTGATCAAAAAATTAGGAGGGTCCATTAAAGAATCATTCCTATGTGACGGTCTTATTCTTGAAAAATAAATTTCCATTGGTTGCAAGCGTTCATTAAAAAACTGCAGAATTTTGGCTACTAACACTCCTATGGATTATGATAAGATTAAAATCTACGGTACAAGAGTTAGAGTTGAATCTTTGGAAACAGTTCAACAAGTTTCAGAAGCAGAAAAATTAAAAATGAAAGAAAAAGTTGATAAAATCATCTCCTATAAACCTAATGTATATATCAACAGACAATTAATCTATGATTATCCTGAACAACTTTTAGTTGAAAAAGGAATTATGGTCATTGAACATGCAGATTTTGAAGGAATCGAAAGAATTTCAGCAGCCCTTGGAGCGGAAATCGTTTCAACATTTGACAACCCTGAAAGATCAGAAGAAGTATTAGGCACTTGTGATTCCATTGAGTAAATTCTTATTGGAGAAGATAAGGTTATCAAGTTTTCTGGTTGCAAAAGAAATTAGGCTTGTACTATCGTTTTGAGAGGATCCAGTCAACATATCCTAGATTAGGCTGAGAGATCTCTACATGATGCTCTTTGTGTATTGGTTCAAACAGTCAAAAATAAAAAAGTTATTTATGGAGGAGGAAATTCATAACTTCATATGGCTTTAGCATGTGAAACTTTGGCCAAAACAGTTAGAGGAAAAGAAGCACTTGCCATTGAAGGGTATGCTCGAGCTTTGAGACAACTTCCTATTATTATAGCTGAAAATGCAGGATTTGATGCCAATGAATTAATTCATGACTTATAAATCGAACTAAAGGAAAGATCAGATGCTGGTATTAACATTGAAAGCGGATTAGTTGATTCAATGGCCACACTTTCAATTACTGTAATCTTTAATTTATTTAGGAATGCTTGAGATCAAAAGAACAAGCACTTATTTCTGCCAGTGAAGCAGCAGAGATGATCATGAGAGTTGATGACATCATCACTTGTGCTCCCAGACCTAGAGAAAAACCCAGACTTCATTGATTTGTACATGTTGGTCAATTATAATTCATCAACTATATCAAAGAGAAAGATTAAATGCACTTTTTTTTCTCATTTCATCTAGTTTTAGAATGTTCTAATTGACATAGATTAAGTAATAAATGACAATCGCAGTTGAGGAAATAGAGATGATGATTGATAGCATGCCTGTTTAGCTCAGTTGGTAGAGCATTTGCCTCGTAAGCAAAAGGCCAAGGGTTCGACTCCCTTAACAGGCTTTTTATTACTGACCCACTCCACATAATATCTATGCTAAAAGATAAATAAAAATAGAAAAAAATCCTATTTTTAAAAAATGTCCATTCATAAAATAACACCAACATATAAATATAAATAATTAATCAATTGACAAACTCTTAACATTAAAAATTAGGCTTAAAAAAAAAAAAAATTTGCATGTTTTTTCAAAATGATTCTTTGAATTGTTTAAAGATGATACATCATTTTATTATGACATACAAAAGTTACTTTACATCATTATCATTCAAACTTTTTTGCAAAGCTCAGACAATAGTTCAAGATCCGCTTCGATTTTAGGCATATAAGTTGCGCGTATCGCAGAACCTCTCATATAGATACCATTGGACATTCCGGCAAATTGTGGTGGTAATTTTTTGAGTTGAGCTGCATCTGGATGAAGCAACATGCACATGTTATTATCAATAAATGTCAGCTTACCAGTAACTGTTACATTGTTCTTGAGTTCTACATCTATGCTGCATTCATTTTCGATAAGACTGCGAAAGTAGGTGAGAAATAAGTTCTAAATAAGAGGATCAATACCGATTTTTAGATTGTTTGAGCCATCTATTATAATAATCAACATATGCTCGGCGAATAATCATCAATTTTCCCAAAACAAATCAAACTCGATGACTATGCGGAGTTGAATGAAACAAATGTCCTCCGCATTCTTTAAACTAGCAATCTTCTTATCGGAACAGGCGCTAGAACTTCCAACGCAGTATCAATTTTTATAATTAGGCAATTGTATTAGCAAAAACATTACATTTTCTCGATGAAGAAGGCATTTTCATCATTCACAACAAAAGCATACTTTAACTGGGAAGTGGAGTGGGTCTTGTTAGTATTTATCTTGCTTGCCTAGGCAGCAACGTAACGATGGCTGATGTACCATCAATGAGATAATTAGCACAAAGAAATATCAGTCTTAATAAAAAAATATTGAAAGGAAAGATTGAATTTGTAATTGCTAACTGGTACTCAACAATTAATATAGGAGAAATTAAAAATGTATTGGAAAATGCTAGGAAATTTCAGAAGCTAAATCCAGTACCTCTTCTGAAAAAAAAGAAGAATGTCTCCCTCACTTAATTGATAAAATAGATCTCACAATCGTATGCGAATGTGGTGGACTCACAGATTTGTAACATTTCATAAAATGGATGGGGAAAGAAGGACTAATAGTTTGTTTCCTGTAACGGTCTTTCGAAATGACGGAAGATTTTCTATCAGCCCGGTCCTTGTAAGAGTACCTCCTAGAGAGAGAACTAAACTACGAAAAACTTGAGCAGTACCACCCAGATTATGTGGATGAGCGAGTACACATTTACCATATTTGGAAATGATATTCTGTTTTATAGTGGTGCAACACGATATTAATTAAGCTGACATGAACGCAGGCACATCAATGAAGGATTTTTCAATCCTCTCTGTTATCGGCAAAGGTACCTATGCTAAAGTCCTATTGGTAAGGCATCTCAAAGATAATCAACTCTACGCTTTGAAAGTATTGAAGAAAAAATACATCCTTTAAAAAAATCAAGAAAAACATATCATGACTGAAAAACAGATATTGGCAGCAATTGAACATCCCTTTCTAGTTAGGATGAAACTTAGCTTTCAGGATGAACGTAAACTCTATTTTCTCCTTGAATATTGCCCAGGAGGAGAATTATTCACTCTTCTGGCAGCAAAGGACAAACTCACCGAAGATCAGTATAACTTTTGTCACATAGATCAAAATTTTACGCTGCGCAGATTGTATTAGCCTT
Source organism: Desulfosporosinus sp. (assembly GCA_020719775.1). Lineage (GTDB taxonomy): Bacteria > Campylobacterota > Campylobacteria > Campylobacterales > Arcobacteraceae > CAIJNA01. The sequence goes on from DYPS01000024.1 coordinate 30,602, forward strand.
GTAAGCACTTCATAAACATAAAGTCATCTACCGAGAGTAACTTAAAAATCATTTAGTCTTAAACCTTAAAATATCATCATTGATAAAGCAGGGTATATTAAACTCACTGATTTTGGTCTTTCTAAAATTTTGGGAAACGAAGAAACAGCGACATCAATATGTGGAACCCCTTAATACTTGGCTCCAGAGATTATTAAAAAATTAGGGCATGGTACTGATGTGGACTGGTGGTGTCTAGGTTGTCTAATTCATGAAATGATCACTGGATTTCCTCCTTTTCGAAGCTAAAATAGAATGTAATTGTTTGAAGCAATCGTCTATAAAAATGTTGATGTGACAAAAGTAAAAATAAAACTATTCTAGTTTTCTCCTAAACTGCAAGATTTACTGAAAAAATTGTTACACAAAGATCCAACTAAGAGACTAGGCCACAACACAGCTAAAGATATTAAGGATCATCCTTGGTTTTAGAAATTGAGTTGGTAGGCTTTAATTAACAAAAAAATAAAAGCCCCTTTTATGCCTAAGTTAAACTCAGATATAGATCTAAATAACTTCGATGTTGAATTCACCAGTTGTTCTGTGTAATCGCTTGGTGATAAATCCCCCAACTAGGATGCCAACGATAAATTCAAAGATTTCTCATATGAGTGATCTCACTTGTCACAGTGATCCTTACTCACTTCTCAAACTCACATTTACTGTCCAGCAAATTATTTTTTGATGAGTTAATCATCGTTTTTTTATTATTAATTCAAATATGTTGCGATATATACAATTAAATGTAAGAAGAGCAATTAGTGTTTTGATTAATTAACTACAGTCAACTAAATTAGCAGTGCTTCATTATTGCAGTTTAAATTTGTTTTATTTATAAAGTTAGTATTTTTTAATGCTGCTTGTAAAGATACATTTGGAGTTTTATTTTATCCAATAAATATATTTAATATA
>DYPS01000024.1:31652-33414 GCA_020719775.1 Desulfosporosinus sp.
TATAGCTAATAGTTTGCATGTTATAGTTTATGGCTGTCAATTTTTTGTTAGATTATAGATTTTTTTTATTAAAAATTCCTATGCTAAGTTTGAATAAACTTATAACCAACAAACAAGTTTTATTTTTAAAGGAATCTCAAAAAAACATACATTTAATAAAAATAAGTGTTATATTTTTATAAATTTAATAAGATATAAGTATATAAATAAAAATAAATACTCTCAATCTTTTGTTCTATTGTAAATTTTATGATTTTTCTAGTAGATTTATTTATAATGAGTTTAGTCTAATTCTGCTGTTATTTATCATTTAATAGTTCTACTAAATTTGAAATAACAGGAGTTTCATTAAAATAATGTCAACTACTTAACTAAAACTGATAATTTGTGAAAATTGAAAAACATAATATTGGCTTAAAATCAATCAAGGTCTGGCGTTACCAACAAGTGGAGGAGCACCATTTCCTTATAATTTTGAATCAACCCAATACACTCCTTCATCATTTTGAGGCTCCTATGATTCCTCATCTTCTTCCTCTGACTCTTCCTCTGTACTAGTTACGTCAGTGCTTGATCCTTTTTTAAGTTTTTTATCACGTTTGTCTCCTTCATCATCGTCACCATCAGGCTCTTCATTTCCAGAACCAGTATTCAAACCAGGGTTACTACTGATCACACCTTTGGAAGCAGGAAGAGACTTAGGATTTGGCTTGTTGTTGCTGTTGGAAGACTTACTCGAAGATGATCCTGAGTTTGATCCTTCTTTCTTGCTAGAATCAGCGAAAGAAACAATCTTTCCATGAGCCTCATTGATACTGCTTTTAACGTCAGTCTCCGAGGTGAGATTCATAAAGTAGTAAGTGCCAAATCCGATGATGGAGAGGACGGCAAGTAGAATCAAAATGTTGAGGGGATTGAGCAGTTTGGAGCGAGGTCGCTCTTTAGCCTGCTAAACAGCTGGGTCAATCATTGATGGTTCAAGCTCTTCAGTACCTAACTGAGGAGATGATGACTGTTCTTGGTGAACTGCGAGCATTCTTTAAAAATATTTATAAGCTTTACTCACCACAATAAACATTTTCCCTTAAGTCGCAAAAAATCAGCTGAGATCGAATATATTGGTTATAGCTACTTTGTTCTAATTAGTCTATAAATCAATAGAGACTGTATGTGTTTTGCAAAATGTCAATAAAATTGTTATTATTTTTTTATTTCAAACAACAAACTTCAAAGAAAAATTATAAAACATCACAATAGACTGTTGCAGAGTAATGGTTTTAACTTTTAATGTTTAATTAATGTATTTGTATAAAATGGTTTTGGATTGATGAATAATAAAATAACTGAAGTTCAAACATGGGAGCATAGCAACTATAAATTCATTAATATAAATATGATAAGATATGTAATATAACATTTGTATATGGTTTGATTTGTACAAACATCCATTAGCTAAAATTGAATATAAAATGAAAAAATAATATTATTGCTGGCAATAATATAGCAAATTAACGAGTCATTTTGTTTAATTTGTACTATCTGCATTATATCAATATTTAATAGTGATCATAATAATAAAATAGCATCATCACCTATGAAATATGGTTAAATTCTTATACATTTTCAATTCTTCAAAATTAGATGTTGAAAAAGATAAAATTATTTGATATTGAAACAACAATTAATGTTTTATAAAATATTTGAACAAAAAAAATCACTATATATCTAGAACAGTATGCATATTAAATAAAAAAATGAGTAT
>DYPS01000109.1 GCA_020719775.1 Desulfosporosinus sp.
CCCCAACCCCAACCCCAACCCCAACCCCAACCCCAACCCCTTTTATTGCATATATTCCAATACCAAAAACATCGTCACATGGATCATTCTCCATCCCACAACTGCAAACAAACAACATCTCATATCCAATTAACTCTAGAATAGTGCGCTTAATCCATAGTCGATCAAATGGTCAACACCACCGTTTAAATATATAAAGCTATTGGCCTGCACATTGATAGGCATCAAGTTAATACCGATTTGTAGGAAAAATACTCGTAGTATTAGGCTGAAGATATTGTTAATTAGAGCGAAGAGGAAAGTCCATATATTGACTATGGAGATTCTTCATATCGATCGAATTAGAACTATTCCAGCGGATATCATGAGTATGGCTATTCCAATCAGGATAGTATAGACATTATTTTGGAGTATTAGGGTTAAGAAAATGGCCAATATCAGCATATTGCTGTAATGTAAGACTTTAATATTGATATTGGCAAGGGACTAGCACAGGATAAGATCGATCTCATTCCCGAGTTCAAGTGGAGCTAGAGTGAATTGAGTTAATAAAAATGTTCCATTTGTTTGGTTGAGTTTGAATTGGGTACTTCGGTTAGGATTATGTAGTGTACGCATAAATATCATAAGCACTGTTTGGATGACTGGCTCAAGCAAAAAGCATCTTGTCCTAATTGTCGGAACATTCCATAGTCCAATCAATGATCATTTATTGAATTAGTTCATAAAGAGTATAATAATGGTTGGAGTGCGGATATACTTATTTATTTATCAGATACTAATCGATTTCAAATTAGAAACTATCAAATTCAATTGCAATTAAGTTGGATTCATTATTTATTGTAAATCTTGCACTATTTGAAAGTTGTAAATGTCATAATAAATGTCATAATTTATATAAAGTTAATTAAAAATCAAAAAATACTGCTTCTAATTTCAACCTGCGCTGCAACTGCAGTCTCCCACTTCCCAAATAAAAATTTAGTCTAGAAAAATATTTTAAAATGTAAATAGTTGGGATTACCCTTTTTTTCAAAAATAGTAATTCTGATTCTACAGCTGACCAAAAAATACAAAAGATTAACTTCCCTGGCATACTATCCAATTGCATCGCTAGTCTACAGTTAAAACGTGAATTCGCTGGGCAAATTGAAATTTCTCAAATCACTAAAGAGATATCTAATATTAATTTTGAGTTGGTTGGCTGTTTATCTTTTAATATTTTTTTATATGATTGGAAAGAGGGTCTATTTAACTGAGGGGTACAGTTTATCACTGATTATTTTTGTTATTTTGTTGCCCATTGCTTATAAATATTATACAATACTTAAAGTATCAAAAACCAACTACTCGACCATTCAAAACTGACTTTAACACCTATTTATACTCAAATTATAACCACTCTGAAACTCATTGAAGAGTTAATTAAATTATAAAACTATTTCACAATCTACCGACATGTTATTTTCATTAAAATATTAAGTATCTCACTTAGCCAGTCTATATCACATCCAACATCCTGTCATCCCGCATCCATCCTTTCATCCCGCATCCATCCTTTCATTCTGCATCCATCCTTTCATCTGCATCCATCAACCACCCTGTAATTTAATTAATCTTCTAAATGCTTAAAATAATGCTGGGATCAAATCATTTGTTGGTGAATTTTGAGACAACGCCGTAAAACTCGTCAAAAGTGAAGCCCTCATTGGTTGCTGTCTTGTTGTTGATATGAGTGCTGTGCATAAGTTCGAGGAGATCGTCATCGTTGATTCCGTCGTGGAGCTGCTTAGCAATAGTTTTTAATTCCTCGAAATCAACGGTTCCATTCTCGTCCTTATCGAAAAGAGCAAAAACTCTACGAAGTCCGTCTTTGGTTTTGGTTTCTCCAACACGTGAAGCAATGCTGTCAATGAACTCATCAAATGAGATGGGTTTGTTCTTTTCCTTAAGCCCGTTGATAAGGATAAGGATGAATGGGTTTCTCTTATCGAGACCCAACTCTTCTAGGACTTTGTTGATTTCAACTGGGTCAATGGTTCCACTTCCGTCTTAATCGAAAACATCGAAGGTGTTCTTGAGTTCATCCCAATCTTCCTGATTGAGACGGTCCTTCCAGGCAGTGGGTGCGGGTTTGGTGACCTTTCCGGAGCTGGTGGGTGCTTTAACGTTGCTGGCAGCTGGAGTTGGTTTAGCTCTGCTCATAATATCTGAATGTAATTAATAATTTTTAATCGGATCTGCCAATTTTTCCATTAAATAAAAACCAACAGCGGTTAAATCCACCATCAAAATATCCTCCCAACAAAATCAAAATATATCCAGACTATTCCCAACCACTTCTTTCATCTTATTCGTCACAAATGACAAATTACTATTTCTGGAATAATTATTTTTATTTTCACTATTATTTATTACCCTTCATTACGAAATAAAGTTGGGATGAGGGGACAGATACGAATATATGTCAAATACAATCATTTTTTGTTTTGCTGGGCCTGTTGAGCCTGTTGCTGCATTTGGTAGAATTGCTGAAGTTGTTGGAGTTGGAGCAATTACATTGGGTTGCTTCCAGGCAGCATTCCTCCTGTGAGCATGTTGGAGTTGGCTTGAGGAAGGTTAGCATTTTGAGCAGCAATTGGAGGTGCATAGGTTTGGTTTTGCATGTACTGACTGACCTGTTCCGGAATGACTCCAATTTGCTCCATGAGCTTAATAATTTGTAGTTCCATTTCCTTGAATAGTTCGGTAAATTCTTGATTGGTCACAATAACTAAATAACAAATATTTTACCCTGATCAGTTACGTTCTTCATGATATCTTCCTCTTCCAAATTATAATGTTCAAAAACCATATCGTTGAGAGCAAGAGCCAAGATCATTGGAACCAATTGAAGATTCTATTGAGATTTTTACAAACCATTAAACAGCTCTTTGAAGTAGTCAGTTTTGGATTTGAGAAGACTGACTTGATATGCAAGGATTTCTTTAGCCTTAGCCAGATCAACATCCTTATCAGCAGCAATCGACTATTTAACTTTGGATCTAAGCCCAGACTGAATGTAAAGAATGTTTTGAGCAAGTCCTCTTTCCATCAACGCAATTTCAGCTTCCTCAATTTTTTGAGGACTGAGTCCAAGTTTGTTTCCAATAGACTTCTGACCCTCAAGAATCAGCACTTAAGTATTGGTTAAATACTCAATAAGTGCTTCCAAATATTTACTAGCCTCGGTAGTTAATTTTCTTTGCTTGCTTCTAGCCTCATGAGTTAAACGTTTGTACTAACTCTTCACAACTTCGAAAGTGTTATCAACAATTTGAGCATAGGTTGTGATATGAATGCTATCAACAGTGCCGGGAAGATATTGAATATGCACTGCTTTTTTAGCTGCTTCTAATTTTTATTCAGCGAAGGTGTGTTTAAATGTCGAGACAAGTTCCTTAGGCGGGGCAGGCTCCTCATAGAGTCCACTCTGTTTAATTTTTTAATTGAGGAAAGCTACGGTATCTTTAGCCTTGTTAGCTGCAACTTCGTTGTTGCTGATATATTCGTCAAAGATAGTTTTGGATTAAGTTTTCAGTGCATCGGTTGATTCTACCAGTTCTATTTTTCCTGCATTGAGTTTGAATCTGGGGATGATGGCCTTGAGTGCTTCTTTGGGTAGTTTTTTGGATCTGACAGTCTTGATGAGATCGGGGACGTCTGCTCCTTTAAGTTTCTTCATGGTGATGATAAACTTTTTATGTTGTATTTCTCTAAGTATGGCTATGTTTTTGGCCAATTCTTCTAATGTTTTGATAAACTCTGTGCTGCTCTTGGTGAAAGTATCCCAGTTGACATAGGAATCCTGACCTACCAGTTCGAGGATAGCGTCGTAGTTCTGCTCGATGTCTTCTATCTTGAGTTCAGCCATGTTGAAATAATATCAGTTCTAAAATATTGATCACAGTTAAAATATTAGATATGTTGTTGGAATCTTCCAAAAAATAGAAGACACGATTATTAGAGTGGAGATATGGTGATATTTTGAACTGCGTTTGCCTAAGAAACAGAGTGAAGCATGATTGCGATGTTATTATTATTTGATGAAGCAAATATTGGTGATGATAGACTGACGAAATCAAAGCAAAACTGATGATAGTTATTAAATTATTATCAGTGATAGGCCATAATATTTATATGTCCATCTGCCACTTCTAACAAATGAAGATAAATCATAAGCTATTGCGTTTCCTATATAATCTAACTTACCTGTATTTGATTATAATGCATGCTTTCAACCCCATCAAATTAGTTAATATATAAGACAAATATGCAGCAGCCCCAAAAACAATAAGACGGGGTTCGTCCCATCAAAATCGATCGCAGAACATACAAACAGCAAAAGTTCGAGTTCAACAGCTATGATTTAGCCTTCGCAGTGAGAGATGTAGTTTATCAACGCATAATCCAATTCGATGTAAATCTTGATCTTCGCTTCGACTAGAACTAAATCAGAGATTTTTTAGTACGTGTGCTTCAGGAGAATCAAAATGAGATACATTACTTCGTAAAGAATGTTTTTCGGTATGACTACAACAATGATGGAATCATCGAATATGATGAATTGGTGGACTTCTGCATGGAACAACATATTGGGTAAATTGCCATACAACGTCTACATCGACAAAAAATATATAGCAGAGGAGCACAACGAATTATGAATCAACAAGAATTCATCAAAACCATCAATTTTGCATTGTCCTTTCTACAGTTTAACTCCGATTAGGCCTACCTCAGCAACACTTTTGCCAACATTGACCTAGATAAAGATGGATATTTGAGCTATTAGGATTATTTTAGGTTCCTGAAGGAATATTTTGGAAGCAAAAGCTTGGCATCAGATCTCGTCAATAAAAATACAGTCTTTTAGGAAATCAAATACTAAAAGGAACATGGAATTTAACACAATCAACTCAAACCCTCAGACTTAGTCAAGAAATATTCAAAATACGAAAGCCCAAAAAAAGACATCGACAAAAACAACGCATCCAAACGGTAAAATATACAACCTACAAAATCCAACTTCAATAACGACAACACCAACAATCAAGGCAATATGGGCAACAGCAATGCCAGTAATATGGGCAACAGCAATATGGGCAACAGCAATATAGGCAACAGCAATATAGGCAACAATAATGTGAATGGAACAAATGCAAATAATTCATTTAATGGGCTAAATAATAGTAATGTTAATGGCTCTGGGGTTTAGAAAAAGAGAAGGCCTTCGCAGGGAGGGTCCAAAATATAATTAACTCTCTTGCAGAAATTGCAAATTGGTAGGGAAGCGAAAATGTAATTGGTTTTGAATGCGGGATAGGCCAAACTTAGCGAAAGGATTGCAAGGCTGGTGTATAGTCAATTGAAGGTACTTTCTATGCAATTGGATTCAAATAAAGACTGTTTATTATCGGCCGATTAGGTGTGGATGTTCGTAAAGCAGATTACTGAAATTACAGACAGTTTGCAGGGTGAAGTTTATCGAAGAAATTCATTGTCGAAATAGAAAAATTATGGTTTTGATGAAGTTATAAAATTGGTCATGTTCGAGCACATAAATAAAGTATTCAAAGATTTATAATTCGAAGATATATCAAAAAATTTATCTTCGGATTAATTTGCAACAATATTTGCAAAAGTTTGCTCAATCGTTTCAAATACTCCTTTAACATAAAAATACGAATGTCTCTACCAATATAGAAGCTAAAAGGGTGCTATTACGATAGCCGATGCCCACGCACTAATAACATTTATTTTCAGCTCCTACATTATCAAAAAATGATATATTTGCTTATATTTTCTACTCTTCATTGAAATGCATCTAACAGCATGCGCAATTTGCTTCATCAATTTCATTTATTCATAATATTGACCAATGTTTGTCCATAATAAAATTGACTCTGTTCATCTTAAGATGATTAACATGTCTTTTTTGATCTGCCATACTATTGTTAGTAGTGTCAAGGCTATTTTTAAATATTTGTATTGTTAATTTTTTTAGTTTTGGATAAAGTGAGGGTTTAATTGATTTTGTATTTTATAAATAATTTATGTTCTAAACAAAAATACTAAGTTGACCATTATTGATTAATCTGATACTGGAATAAATGAATATAAAAATGGTAAACTTCATATATCTAATTGCACTTAAATCATATTTTGCTGTTTTGAAGCTAAATAATGTCCTCTTTATGAGTGATATATGAAATATTTGTGTTTATAAAATAATGGGGTTGGGGTTGGGGTTGGGGTTGGGGTTGGGGTTGGGGT
>DYPS01000110.1 GCA_020719775.1 Desulfosporosinus sp.
GATGATCACCTCAACCCCAACCCCAACCCCAACCCCAACCCCAACCCCAACCCCATATAGCAAATACGTTTTAAGTATTATTTCATATAAGAAAAGATTGGTTGGTTTGCAGATGATTTTTTTCATAAAATAAATAAACATAAATAAAGATAAATGTTTTCTTTTCTTGATTGATTAAACTAATTATTGAATAATTTAATTTTCATAAATGGCATCCAAATTTATCGATATAATAAATGGCCATTAAGTTACTTCAGTAACTAAAACAAATTATAAGATCAAACTGATTAAATTGAGGCATTTCAGTCAATTTCTTCTAATATATATTTTTGTTAATCCATCTGTTAAGTAATTGTATTTGAATTGAGTTCTCATGGTGAGCATGAATTGGAATATTGAATACATTGGATTTCAAACTCAAATAAAAATACTGTTGTATGAATCATATTTACCAGTAATTGCAAACTCTAAAATATTAATGTGTTGAGAGTTAATATCCTATTAATAAAATTTATTTTTGCATAGCATGTCCTATCAGTCAAGCTTTAGAACAGGAGAAAATCAAGGTGGCTTCTCTTCGACATCTTCAAGAATGGTCTCTTCAGTGTACCAATTTTATTATATAGGACCAGCAACGTTCAATCAGTTGCCGGAAACAATATTATTGAATCTCGTCTTGAGTACTAAAATCTCCCTGGAGATCAAATTCTCATCTCAGGCATTTCTGACCTTTCAAATCTCAAGAATTTCAAGAATATTTTGCTTTCTTTACAAAGTTAATGGATGCAAGAAGGTAATAGATTCGTCCTCACAGGAGGACAAAGAGATGAATTCAACAAAAGACTGCTACTTTTGGAGTCATAAATTGATGGACTCATGAAAAGAAAGGTTAACGCCACAACTGCTGACTCAACAGGAGGTCGCATCTTAGATTATTCGTTACTCATCAACTAAAAGGAAAATCAAATCGTAGAACTGGAAAAGAAAATTCAGAACTTAGAAACAAAGTTAAGAACTGCTGCTAAAAGATAGGGGTAACTTGAAGACGAAATCGTAAGATTGACTCAAAGTATCAAAGTTATTCAAAATCCCAATGTTTCGAAACTGGACATCGAAAAGCTTACTCTTGGAGCCGTTCAATATGCTGCTCTCGATGAGAAGTATAATCGTCTAAGAGGTCAAATGCTTAGTTTTGGCAGTTTGTTCAAGACTCAAGTTGATAAATTAAAATCAACTGGGGTTAAATTCGATAATGAGTCTTCTCTTGATCAACTTCTTAGAGGTGAAAACATTCAAACTTCAGTTGTTAATGGAGTTGTGAATGTCGTTGAATACAGAGAAAAAGTTGTTGAAGTTCCTATTCAAGACTCAAGGACTAAACATTTGATTCATATGCTGGCTGTTCAAATGAAGAAGAATTTCGACAAATATCCTAAACTTAGAGAAGAGTGTGATAGCCGACTTTATGAATTCTTCCAGCAGGAGCTCATTGATGTTATCGAAGCTGATTAAATTGAAAGAATTGTTGAAATTGTCAAAATTGTCCCTGAAATAGTGAAAGTAGAGAATGTCTATGCCTATTCAAACTAAAAATCAAGAAAAGTAGAATTCCATTTGAGAGTACTTGTTAAGGCTTTGCTTGAAGAACTCTAAAAAGTTAGAAGAAAAACTGGAGTTACTCTTTAGATCGACGAAGGAGTTATTGGAATGATCAATCAATAAATAATGGGAGTTGTTAACGTTGATGACATCCTTAAGGTGTTCAGAATTGTACCAAAGATTGTTGAGGTTGAAAAGATTGTCTAAAAAATAGTGGACAGAATCGTTTAGGTTCCTCAAATCGTTCCTGTTGAAAGAATTGTAGAGAAGATTGTTGAGGTGTAAAAAATTAGATAAGTTTAAAAACAAGTTCCAGTTCCAATTTAAGTCCCCATCATTGTTCCAACTACTCAATAAAAGGTTGTTCAGGTTGAAAGAATTATTGAAAAGGCTGTATAAGTACCGACAATTGTAGAAAGAATTGTTGAGGTCATTAGAGAAGTGCCAAAAATTCAAATTGTTGATAGATATATTGACAAAAATGTTGAGGTTGAAAAAGTTATTCCAGTAAGAGAGGTTGTGAATCATGTCACCACTGAACTTAAAGAAGTTGAAATTATTAGAGAAAAAATTGTGGCTGTCGAAAAGATAGTTTAAAAAATAGTTTAAGTTCCAGTCATTGTTTAAAAAATTGTCTAAAAAATTATCAGAGTTCCAGAAATTGTTGAAGTTTAAAAAATTGTGGAAAAAATTGTTAAATAAACAGAAATTGTGACTGCCAAAGAAGTTTAAAATCACGTTTAAATCAGAAATGTGATTGTTGACAGAATCGTATAAAAGCCTGTAATTATTGTCCAAAGAGAAGAGCGCATTGTGGAAGTCCCTCAAATTGTTTAAAAAATAGTGACAATCACAAATACAGTTCAACAACCATTTGAAGTTCAAGTAATTGTCTAAAAAATTGTTGCCGTTGATCGTATCAAATAGGTTGAAAAGATTATAACAAAAGTGGTTGAAGTGATAAAGGAAATACCAAAAGAAATTGAAAGAATTGTTGAAGTGCCTGTTATTCATGAAAGAATAATTAAAGTACAGGAAATTATTGAAAAACCAGTGATCCAAACAATTGAACGACAAGTTCCAGTAATAGTCGAAATAAGAGATCCAATTATTGTCAGGGAACCAAAAACAATTGAGGTTTAAAAAATAGTTAATCATTACATTGAAGTGGCCAAACCAATCAAATACATCTAATAAAAGATAGTCGAAGTTCTTCGTCATGTTGACCGCATCAAAGAAGTCAAGGTGCCAGTAGAAAAAATCATTTAAAAAATGGTGGAAGTGCCCAAGGTGGTTTAAGTAGAAAAGATAGTTTAAAAAGTTGTGGTGGTTCCTCGAGTGGTGTAAAAAGTAGTCTAGGTTCCTCAGATCGTGGAGCGAATCGTACCTAAAATAATGATTGAAGAGAGAATTAAAGAGGTCGAAAGGATAGTTCAGGTGCCTGTAATTCAAGACAAAATCCATGAAGTATAGGTTGTTAAGAATGTTTACATTGAAGTGTAAAAGATAGTGTAAAGAGTTGTTGACAAGTTGGTCGAGCTGAAGACAGTTGAAGAGCGCATCGTGAATCATGAGACTATTCAAGATAGAGTTATTGAAGTAATCAGATAGGTGCCTCGGGATATTGAAGTATAAAAGATTATCCATAATCAAGTTGAAGTTCCAAAGATTGTTTAGGTTTAACGTCAAGTTATTGTTCCTGTTGAAATTCCAGTTCCTGTTGACAGAGTTGTTTAAAAACTGGTACCCATGACTGAAACTATCGAAAAAATAGTACAAGTTCCAACTGTCATTGAAAAGATAGTGGTTCAAAACACTGTTGAGCCCGAACCTGTTTAGTTTGTTAAAATTGAAGAAAGGATTGTAGTGGACACTCGTGTTAAGGAAGTTGTGAAGGAAGTGCCTTATATCACTGAACGAGTTAAATAAGTTCAAGTTAAAGTTGATAAGATCGTGCCAGTCCAAACTACTGTCCAAGAAATTGTCACTGCTAAGCAGATTGTTTAAAAAGTAGTTGAAAAATCAGTTATTGTTCCTAAAATCTACGAAGTTGAACGTCTTGAATAAAAACTTGTTGAGGTTCCTAGAATTGTTGAAATCGAAAAGATTATCCCTCAGCTGGTTAACGTGAATAAATATATTCAGAATATTGTATAAAAGATAGTCTAGGTTCCAGTCATAATTGAAAAAGTAAAAGAAGTTGTAAAGGAAAACTAAAAAGTAGTGGAAGTTAGAAATGAGTATGAAACAGTGCGTGAGGTTGAAAGAATTGTTGAGAAAGCAGTCATTCTCTAAAAATTCAAAGAAGCAGTCAGGGACATCAACCATATTGAAAAAGTTCTACAAATTGTCGATAGAATTGTAAATATACCAGTTTAAATTATAGCCCATGAAGAAAGATTAGTATAAGTTCCCTATATTTTGGAAAAAATTGTGGAAAAAATAGTTGTCATGCCACAGATCGTTGAAGTTCTGAAGTATGTTCATGAAGTTGTTGAGGAGGAAACTCTTGGAGTGGCCGTTGGAGTTGATGTTGCTACTCATTAACAAAGATATAAACTATTGGTTAAGGATATTAAGAGCAGTGTAGATCTACTTTTAATTGATCTACGTAAACTTAAAGTTTCAAATCCTACCCTTAGAGCACAAATTTAGTTGACTGAAAAGTTCCTTGTTGAGCTTGATCAGTTCATACTTTTCCCAAGAATTGTGGAAGTTCCAAAAATTGTATAAAAAATTGTGTAAGTCCAAAAAGATCACATTGTTCAACTTCCTCGTCAGGATGAAAGATCTCTAAAGATGGAACTATCTCTTTCACTTCTTGTTGAAAAACTTATCCTTGAGCTGAAAAGAATAAAATCAATAAATCCTAATATCAATCTAGACTTGGAAGATGATGTTAGACTCATTTTCTTCTCTTAACTTGATGGACCTGGCAGAGCAATTGAGGGTGACCTTGCTGGTAAATTAAAAAGCTTCAGTGATAGTATTAATCGCAAATTTGAATCTCTTGGTTCATGGTCAACTGAACATCAATTAATGCTAAACAGTTTCCTTCAAGAAAGATTCATGATGGCTAATCTTGTAAAATCAGCTAATATTGAAATTGAAAAATCAAAATCAATCAATCTTAAGAACACTGAAATTCTCAGAAGATATGAATCAGATGTTGAAACTTACAAAGGATATCTTGGAAAACTTAGAACAAGCATTTCAGGAAAAGCTGGACCTTAACTCGATTCAATTGTTGCCAATATTTTCGGAGACATTGATAGATATGGATCCACTAAGGTTGAAGCAATCAATTATTTGGGAGATCTTCAAGTTACAGATCAGCGTATTCAAAGTCTTCTAAGAGAAAAGGATGCATAATTATTCAGACTAAGAGACGAACTGACAAGTCTCAAAAAGCTAAAAACATCATTTACAAACCAAGATGCTCACCAAAGAACAGTTCAAATCATTCAAGACGAAAACTTGAAATTAAAGAACGAAATCAATACTCTTCGTGCAGAAAGAGGATCAGCATAGCTCATTGCAAGCTACAAACAACAAATAGCTGCCCTTAACGACCGCATTCATGCTCTTGAACAAGAGAAATCAGATTTAAATGCAAAACTTTTGAATTTAAAGAATGAATACTAAGTGAGACTATCAGTTCAAACATTCAACAGTCAGGTTGATATTAAAAAATCAGGTGTTACCAATGATTACAACGACAGCATAAGAAACAGCGAAATCAGCAGAAATGCCAATATGACAAGCCCTGTTCAAAAATATAATATTAATAGTGGCATCAGCAGTCCTAAAGAGTAAGGATTTGGAATCAAAATGGTTGACTCTAAGATTGAAGGCAACACTTCGAGCGCTTCTAATGTAAAAGGTCCTTCTTATGGATTGAGTGATTCAAGGCTTTCTGGATCTTCATCAGCTTCCAAATAGCAAACTTCTACTTATGGAGTGAATGTTGGGCAAGTGACTTCCACAAATCAAACTCCTTCATCAAGTGTTTCTGGAAACTCAGGAGTTTATCGATCAACAAGTGGATCTGGAGTATATCAAGGAGCCACCACATCATCCAACATCTATCAACCAACTTCAACTGTTAGTGGATATCAAGGAGTATCTAATATACAGGGACAAGTTTCTCCAACATATCAAGCCAGTTCATCAGGAGTTTACCAATCAGGATCAAGTTCTTACCAAAGTGGAACTTCATCTGGAGCTTATCAAAGTGGAACATCAGGATTGTATCAAGGAGGCAGTTCAGGAGCATATCAAAGTGGTGCATATCAAGGATACCAGCCAACTTCAGGCACAACTGGAACAGTTAGCGGAGGAAGTGGAGTTGGAAATCAAAGTGGATATACTTATCAATCAGGAACTTATCGTTCGGGCACTAGTAATGTCCAAACCCCAGGAAGTCAAGGCAGTCAATTTAGTTCTTCATACCGTTACGAAAAGAAATGAGGACTGTGATAATGAGCAAATTATTTATTTAAATTTATGTCTATCTCGTTATTGAAAAAATATATTATTGTGAATGTACTTGTGATTTCATGTAATTTTGATAATTAATTTAGGCTAATTTGGTTAATCTTTATTTATGATTGAGTCTTATTATTTAGTTAGTTATATCAAACGTAAGCAAACAATAAAATAGAAAAGTAAACAATGATACTAAACATGCT
>DYPS01000205.1 GCA_020719775.1 Desulfosporosinus sp.
CCCTATCCATTATGGAGTAAAGTATTTTTGTTTGCTTCTTTATTGCTACCAATAATAGCTGAGGCATTTAATACAAGTATTGAGAAAGTTGTTGATTTGACTAGTGAAGATTTTCACATATTGGCTAAGCACGCGAAAGATATTGCTGCTTTTGGTGTTTTGGTGAGTATTATATTTACTGCAATGATTTGGCTAGGATTTATAGTTTACTTTTCATTCTAATAAACAATAAATCTAAGCTCTTAAAAATTCTAGCTTATTAGCTCTTGGTCGTCTTCTTTATTGCCCCTAAGAAACTCAATAAAAAACACCCCAAATATTCCAAGAATCAGAGAAGTAACAAATGCAACCACAACAATCAATGCTCGCTTTGGTCCAACTTTATCTTTAATATATGCAATTTCTGGTTTTGTAAACTGTTTTACATTGTAAAGTTCATTCGCATCTGATAAAACTCTTTTTTGAATCAATGCCGATGCTAATTCTGCAAGCTTTACCTTTAGTGCTATATCACTTGTATTTCTCATTGCATCACTGTAATAGTTTATTTTCTTATCATTATCTTCCATGTCTTTTGCCTTCAAGTGAGCACTTGAAAACGATAAAAAACTTTCAACTAAATATTTAGCCATTTTTGGATCATTATGTTTTGCCGACATTGTAATAATTGCTGATTTTTTATCAGCTGCTATTACTATCATTCCTTTAACACTTTGGAATGTATTAAAGATTAATTCATCTTCAGATACATTTAAATCTTGAGAAGTTTTCTTATTATCATTCATAAATTTATATACTTTGTCATATCCCAAAGCAAACTGATAATTTTTTACAGATTCTTCTGAAGCTAATTTTTTATGAATATTGTATTTTTCTATATATGATTTCATAAAATCATAGTTATTAAGAAGTGCATTAAATGATTCTTCAGCTCCAGGGGCTCCACCTCCACCAACATCAACACCAGCCATTCCAGCTAATGCTGCTAAGCCTCCACTCATACTAGGTTTTGCATTTTCTTGAGGCATCAAAAGTGTTTTTGATTCATACTCATTTGGCTTACTTAGTGCAAAAAGAACAGCCATTCCAGTAACTACAATTGAAAAAAGTAAAATACTCCATTTGTATCTACCTATTGTTTTTCCAAGCTCTCTTAAATCAATTTCATCTTCTTCTAATATTTGTTTGTTATTTTGAATGTT
>DYPS01000111.1 GCA_020719775.1 Desulfosporosinus sp.
CCCCAACCCCAACCCCAACCCCCACCCCAACCCCAACCCCAACCCCAACCCCATTAAATAATTGAATAAGTGAATAAGTGATATAGAAGAATAGTTCAAAACAATTAATGTAACAGCATGATTTTAATTTAATGTATTATAATATTTAGACTTATGTAAATCATTTTACTTTATTTTAATTAATCCTTTGAACAATTCTCATCAGGAAATATTTTCCCTTTGATGAACTTTCTTAGGAATATTTGAAGGAGGCTGTTTGCTTCCTATCTTAATATTCATGCTCAGATGCAGAACATTGCCATATATTGATAACACTTTTGGATTATGCGCTGTTTTTATTAAATGTTTTGGTATTTTGAACTCATGATTTCCATATCGATTTTCCTGTTATCTCTGATTATTTCCCAATATTTTCCAAGCCCTCTAAAGCTAAGTAAGTTTTTGATTTCTGAAAGATTCCCGCTCTTTTTGATAACCTATTTGCCATTTTTTGTCCAATAAAATATGCTTCTGAATTAAGAATCTGTCTATAATAAATGCTGAAACTAATCGTTGCTGCCTTTTTATTCTTCCATTGTGTTTTTCAAAAGGTTATAAAAGTGATTTTTTGTATAGTTTTTGTCGTTTCTTTCAGGATCGAGTTTAGATTTTTCACTTTTTTTTGATAAAGCCGCCTGAGCTTGTGATTGCGAGGGTTCTTCAATGATTGAAGAGGAATTGCTTTAAGAGTTTTATGAATTTTGATCACATGACTCTTGTCTGTTGGATCTTAAACTTGGCGCCTATAAATTAGATGTGTTTTCATTGGAAGAGTTTTCTTAAATGTTGGTAAATGATGCTGCTTCTTCATTTCTTTGCTAAGTTCTTTAATCTTGCATTATAGATGGTCTGGAAGGTTATGAAGAGTGAAATCCAAAAAGTAAATCGTCGGATTAATCATAAAAATTGTCAAAACAATTTCCTTCGGTAGTGTATAGCTTATTCTATGAACCGTTCATCAAATCAAAGGAATCATAATAGAAGATAGAGTCTTCCTAATATATGTTGTTGTGTGATTGTGAGTGAGAGTTAAAGTGAGATTGAGACATTATCCTTGTTTGAACTTGGTGTAGTATTGCAAAGCTACTAAGTGAAGTAATTAATTATTGGATAATATTTTTAAATTGATAAAAAATACAAATCTTTGATATTGATATTGATATTGATAATACTTATTTCTAATGTTTTATTAAATTCTGAATGATTTTGCCTAAGCTACTATTTCAACAACAAATAATATATAAATCCATAAGCTATAGCGATCTGTCGTAGTCGTGCAGCTTTAATACTATTTTGAAGTTCTTAAGCTGTAAATTCTGAAGTCATACAGTTGAAATAAATACTCAAATTCAAACATTATATGCTGTAGCGTAGTGGAGAAATAAATTTATATATTTACATATTTACATATTTACATATCAAAATGATTAAATGGCTTATTTTGTCACACATATTCTTGAAATATATTTCATAAAATAAGTTACTTTACCTTACTTTACGTTAATATGTATACGTAAATTGCTATATTATGTTAATATGTTACTATTTTTACAATTTTTATAATTTATATGATGAATTTATAGTTTCCATTCAGAAACCTTCAAAGTCAAGGCCATTCCGAGAACCATAGCCCCCTTAAAGAAAAATCACTACGAGCAATGAATACCAATAACACGAATCTGGAAAAGGAGAATACTTTTAACAGTGGATCCTTGATATCAAATTCTGATTTGATTCAGAAATTAACGAATTATTAGGAAGTTATCAGCACACAGGCATAAAAAATTAACAAGCTAATGAATTAGCTAGAGGATAATAAAAAATACACATAATCAATAGAATAGAAGTATACTATGCTACTTTAGTCAGTTTAGCCGATTTAGGAAAAGGTTAATGTGGAAATGCTTTTACAAAAAATAAAACTTTTGGAAAAAGAGTGTCACGAAAGCCAAACATAACTAAAATCTATGAAATTGATTTCAATGTCGAAATAGCCTTCAATCTGTTAAA
The DNA here is from genome assembly GCA_020719775.1 of Desulfosporosinus sp. Classification (GTDB taxonomy): domain Bacteria; phylum Campylobacterota; class Campylobacteria; order Campylobacterales; family Arcobacteraceae; genus CAIJNA01. The sequence continues at coordinate 2,050 of DYPS01000111.1, forward strand.
GATTAACTGTAGATAAGGAAAAGTAGAGTAAGAGTAGAAAAAATTCAGATAATTAAAGCAACTTAGGAGTTTTGTCTCGGCAAACCATCTTTATTGATAAGAGCACTATTGCTGATTATGTTCAGGTAGAAGCCATGAGAAAAGACTAGCAGCACTTTACTAGACAGAGAAAAAATTCTGAGGATTAACAGTATTTGAGCGTACAATGGAAAAAGGCCATAGACAATTATATTCAATCCGGTTAGTCCAAAGCCGTTACTTTTAAGGAAAAAACCTTAGGAATGCTAAAAAAAATGATCCCTCACTAGTTAAGAAATATCGTTTGGCCGATGGTCTTTTAGAACAAACTCGGAATAACATGCGCATTATATATCGCACTTTAATAGAGAAGAAACAAAGGATGGGTAGATTAAATCACAAAATCGATGATTTCTAAAGATATTGTCAGATCTTTTTCAGGCAAAGCTAAATAACTTGATAATAAAGGAAGGCTTATGTAAGAAGTTACTTAAGTTTTGGAACTTTTTCATTTATATAGGCCGGATATAAGCTATGTACAAGGGATGACCTATCCTGCTATAGTTCTGACAATTATCGTTGGAAAAATGAAAGCATTTTGCATTTTTTCTAACATGATTCTCAGTAACCCCTTCTATAAAAGGTTGTTTACATTCGAGTCAAATTACCTATCCATCTATTGTAAGACCTTCGATATTTTGCTAAAATAATTTAATCCGACTGTAAGTTAGACATTAAAAGAGAAGCAGATAGACTCAGAGTTGTTTTTGGTTTAGTGGTTTTATACTTTTTTCAGTCGTGGGTTGAGCTTTGATACTACTTTAAAGATTTGGGATCATTTGGCTTATTTTGACTAAATTGTTATTTTCAAAATTTGCTTATCAGTGTTATAATTAATCGGATCTTACTTGATTCCTGCTAGCTTTTAGAACATCATAAGCTTGATAAAGGAATTCGGATCATACATAGACTAAAAAAAGCTGATATAAGTATTCATAAATAGCAAGCTAACATGTTAAAAATTCAACAAAGCCTATCTAAAAGCCATAAAGCTTCACAACAGCCAATAAAAATGAGGTCTACTCGTGACCAGATGACCATATTATCATTTGAATAAACTTAAACTTATCCTAATAAAATTAATACAGGCAAACATACATAGAAACATTGTAAATTCAAAAATTATTTATAAAAATTTGAATTTAATTTAATTGAATCAAATTTAGTAATTGCATCTATAATGGTTAATTATTTATGATTTATGATTTATGATTAATGTTCGTCCTTCCATATTAACTAAAAATCAATGCTGCTCCTTGTCAGAATATTCGTTGCTGTCGCTCAATCAATAAGATCTGTCAAAAACCAAAATATAATGCAATCAAAAAATTAATTAACTAATTAAATGAAAGAAAAAAAGAACATATCCCAAATACACATATCTTCTATCACTCCCAATAAAAGCAAGACAAGTCAAATGTGCATGTAGTATCTCTTTAACTTAATTTGCATTTACTTTATTCGAATTTTTCTTCCTTAAATGATGCCTTTACTTGAATTTGTTTTAATTACCATAACACTTTATACTAACCAATGTACTTAACTTAAGACTTAGCTTTAAATTATATTTTTATTAATAATTAATCCTCTATAGCTTTCTTATTTACTCTTTAAGTGACAGATGATTTAACATTATCAATATCTGATTTTCAGTTTGATATGTGCAGTTCTTTTTTATGAGGTGAAAAATGCGTCAACTCCGCTTATCTATGTTCGGGAAACTTATGTTGCATCATGTAATTTTTTTATCATTTAGACACTGTTGAGCTAGATTTATCCGGGTATTCTGGTCCCCGAAACCTTAGCACGACTTTTCCACACCCCCCTGATATAAATCCAACTTCTATAAATTACAGACTAATTGTGTCGACTAGTTATAAGGCAGATTATATGATAACTAGCAAAACAATCAGCATTTGTTTATAAGTTAAAGCAAAAAATATAACTCATATAAATGCATCTCTTTATACTGACTATGCATAAAATTTTAATTCAGTTGTTAGTGCAAATGTGATGGTAATTGATGTTCTATCACCTTTTTACCCTTTCGTTCTTCATTCTATTATTAGGGTAATGAACCAAATTTTAATGTCTACTACATACTCGACCAATGTGAGTGTCTCAACTTTAAACTCAACAAATTTAACCATAGGTAATGATATTGTGATATACTCATTTTTGAGTTGTTTTATTATTTAGAGTCAAACTACGACAATATAATTTGGGGCCGATAGCTAGATTTTAGATGCAGCCACTATCAGGGTGAACATTTCATCAATCGTAAACTTGGTTAATGTCACTTGGGTCAGGATTGATACAGTTATTGTTGATAGGACCAAAATAGCAATTTCTGGTCTGCTATATTTAGACTTTCAGACAGCTGACTGCCCATTAAATCCATACAATTTTATTTTTGCCAATTATTTGGACAATAATTAAAATATGTTTACGGGAATGAGCAGATTTAACACTAATAAAGGTCATTATAAATGGTAGCTTATTCCAAATCCTGCAAATATCACAATTACTGTTTATACTGTTTACAACTTTACAAGAGTAGTTTTTAGGAACCTTTTCTTTATGAAGAAAACATGTCCAGGAAGTTATCCTAATTTTGATAAGCCAACTTTGCTTTGCTATAGCACAGTCTGTGGAGTTGGATTTTATAGGATTCCATCTCCAGAGCAATGCATTGCATGTTTGTACGACTGTGCCACTTGTGGAGATGGTACATCTTGCTTGACTTGTGATGCAACAGTGGATTTGAGAGCCTTAGATTTAGGAACTTCGAGATGCTTACCACTTCCTGGCTACTATGACGACGGAACCAGCAATAACTCTATCGCACAGCTTTGTTCATCGCCATGCCAAACCTGTGACGTCTTGGCCACATATTGTACAAGCTGCATAACTGACATCTACTATGTAAGCGGTGGAATTTGCTAATATTGCAACTCATCTATTGTAGGTTGCATCACCTGCAATGACTCTAGCACATGCACATTATACAAAAGCAATTATTTCGTGTAAATGATAGTAGGATAAGGTACAAGCTACGTTTGCACAAGCTGTTTCTACACATGCTAAACCTGTGATAATTCAGTTAATTGTTCTGCCTGTAATGCTTCTAATTTCAGAATATTCAATAATATCACCTCACAATGCGATCCAATCGATGGATATTTTGATGATGGTACAAATAATCCAATGGCTCAATCTTGTGATCCGATTTGTGGAACCTGTTCTGGGGCTTCTTCTTCATGTCTTACATGTGTGAATGACACTTATTATATTTCAGGAGTGTCTTGTGATTTGTGTAGTTCTGCAATTGTTGGATGTTTATAGTGCAGTTTAGATACTAATTGCACGGTTTGTTAAGTTGGGTATTTTGTTTAACTGACGCCTTGTGTAAGCAACTGTTTTTACTGTTATGTGTGTTCTTATACATGTGAAACTTGCGATAACTCAGAGAATTGTACAACTTGTAATTCTTCCGATTTCAGAGTAATAAACACAAATACATCTCAATGTGATCCTATTAATGGTTTTTACGATGATGGATTAAACAACTCTATGTCTCAACCTTGCAATCCCTCTTGTGTGACTTGTTTTGGATCAGCAACTTACTGCTCAAGCTGTGTAAATGACACTTATTACCTACTGAATGGACAATGTGACCTATGCAATTCTACTATGACAGACTGCATGACTTGTGACAACAGTATGACATGCACATTATGCTAAACTGCTTATTTTCTTTAATCTTTGGTTTGTGGAAGTAATACTTGCATAAATTGCGGCTCTTGCTCTTACACTTGTGATACGTGTGATAATGCTGAAAACTGTACAGCTTGTAATTCCTCTAACTTTAGGCAAATGAACACAAACACTTCCCAGTGCAATCCAATTGATGGTTATTATGATGATGGGTTAAATAACTCTATGGCACAATCATGTGACCCCTCCTGTATAACATGTTTTGGATCTGTAACTTACTGTTCAAGTTGCGCGAATGACACTTACTACTTGCTAGGTGGATTATTAATTTTATACTTGCTAGGTGGCCAATGCTACTTATGTGATTCTTCAATGGCGGGTTGCACGA
>DYPS01000206.1 GCA_020719775.1 Desulfosporosinus sp.
TATCTCTTTAATAATCTCAACTGAATCCTCTAATGAGGATTCTAAAAAATTAAGCCATTGGGTCAGTTGCTATATCATTTAATGTAGCAGCTCTTGCTGTTGCAGGAGAGTTATCTGCACCAGTTCCAACAACCCAGTCGCTGAAACTAAATGTAACATCAAATTCTTGAATTGTATTAACTTGTTCATCTCCAACTGCAAGTTCACCAACTTCTTGTACAAATACATTATGGAATGTATATGTAGCAGTTGCATTACCAGCTGAGTCTAATTGTGTTACTCCCAATTCACCCATAACAGCAGATGGATTTCCACTATGTGTATTAGCTTGGAAATTATCTGCTGCTTTCATCCACGCAATCATATCTCGTCTTAATGCATGATCTTCAGTATTATAGAATGTTACTGCCCATGAATTTGTATATGCTGTATCACCAGGAATAAGTAATTTTCTTCCTTGATTGAACACCTCTATTTGACCGATTGTCATACTTGGAAAGTTTGTTGCTTTACATAATGTATCGGCATTTTGCATAATAGATGTTGTTGCTATTGCAGTTGGTACAGAAAAATTAATTCTATACTTATTTGATCTAGCTCCAGCACCTAATGCAGTTTTTAATTCTGCTAGTTTGTTTGCCATTTTTTTCTCCTTAAGATTATTTTTATTTTATTTATATTAACTAAACGTTGATTCTATACTTGATAACGCATCACCAGCATCTTCACCAAATATTCCACTTGTTACATCTTTTAGTAAATTGTCTTCTAAAGTTATAAATTCACTAAAAGCAAAAGTAATGATAAATTCTGTTAATTCATTCTGAGAAGAAGAATCAAATTGAACTGATCCTATACTTTTTGGAAATGCATTTTGAAGTTTATATCCATATACTTTTTTACCTGAATTATTTAATTGCCAAATATTAAAATCAGTCTGATAATCAGCTAATGATGATTCTCTACTTGGATTTAATTTTCCCATCACATAATCACCAATAACTTGTTTCGGATTCTCTATAATATTTTTTGCTTTTGATGCTAATGATGCAGCTGATTTAACATAATCCAAACCATTTTTAATACTTGACTCGAAAGATGAACCTGATAATAATCCACTAGAGGTGTAACCTGTTTTTGGTGATTTTGTTTTTCGTGAATCATCAACTTTTTGCATCCATTTATCAAATGCTTTTCT
>DYPS01000207.1 GCA_020719775.1 Desulfosporosinus sp.
AAAAAAAGAAGAATACGAAGAGCTTCAAAGGGAACTTGAAATGATGAAAGAGGTAATAATATGAAGATAGCAATAGTTGGATCTGGATACGTAGGACTTTCAAATGGACTACTTTTAGCACAAAACAATGAAGTGGTAGCCCTTGATATCATCCCAGAAAAAGTAGAGATGCTCAAAAATAAAAAGTCTCCAATAGAAGACAAAGAGATAGAGGAATATCTACTAAGAGATGATCTAAATTTTACTGCAACTTTAGATAAAGAAGAGGCTTACAAAGATGCGGACTATGTCATAATAGCAACTCCGACTGATTATGACACAGAGACAAATTACTTCAATACTAGAAGTATAGAGTTTGTGGTAGCTGATGTATTAGCTATAAATCCAAATGCAACTATGGTAATAAAATCAACTATTCCTGTAGGTTATACAAAATCTCTAAGGGAAAAATTTAACACTCAAAATATTATCTTTTCGCCTGAATTCCTAAGAGAAGGGAAAGCCCTCTATGACAATCTTTATCCTAGTAGGATCATTGTAGGGGAACAATCGCAGAGAGCTACAATATTTGCAAACTTACTAGCAGGTGGAGCTATCAAACAAAATATCGATATCCTTTTCACAGACTCAACAGAAGCAGAAGCTATCAAACTCTTTGCAAATACATACCTTGCTATGAGAGTAGCATACTTCAATGAACTAGACTCTTATGCAGAATCTCATGGATTAAATACAGAGCAAATCATCAAAGGGATTGGATTAGACCCAAGAATCGGAACACACTACAACAATCCTAGCTTTGGATATGGTGGATACTGCTTACCAAAAGATACAAAACAACTCTTAGCAAACTACAAAGATGTCCCATCAAATATGATAGAAGCTATAGTAAATGCAAATAGTACAAGAAAAGACTTCATAGCAAATAGCATCATCAAACGAAACCCAAAAATAGTAGGAATCTATAGACTCACTATGAAAACAGGATCTGATAACTTTAGAAGTAGTGCCATCCAAGGGATAATGAAACGGATAAAAGCAAAAGGGATAGAAGTTGTTATTTATGAACCAGCACTTGCCGATGAGAGTTTTTTTAACTCAAAAGTTATCAAAAATCTTGATGAGTTCAAAGCTATAGCTGATGTGATAGTGGCAAATAGATTAAGTGAAAATCTTCTGGATGTGAAAGATAAAGT
>DYPS01000208.1 GCA_020719775.1 Desulfosporosinus sp.
ATTCACAAGGTTATGTAAGTGAAGATATCTATCAAGCTATAAAATCTTTATATAGACACAAAGCTACACTAATGGAAGAGATGAAAAAAGCTAAAAGACAAGTAAGTACAACTTTAGCAGTGGTATTTCCTGAATTTGAGCAAATAGTAAAAGATCCATTTAGTGTTTCAGGTATGGCACTTTTAAATAAATATCCAACTGCAAAGCACTATAAAGGTGCTAGTAGTGAACGGATACTTAAAGTATTTAGAAATATTAAAGGGAATAATTTCAACGAGCAAAAAGCAAGTGAATTATTAGACCTTGCAATACTTTCTATCTATCAAGGAAATGCCAAAGAGGAAAGAGCTTATGTTATCCACTCCAATCTTAGAAGAATTACATTCTTAAAAGATGAAATTGAACAATGTGAAGCACAGATGTTTACACTTCTTAATGAATCCAACGAAGCTACTAAAACTTCAATATCCAAAGACGATGAAGTCTATATAGCTGATTTGGTTGACAATCTAAGAACCATTGATGGAGTTGCTGATAAAACTATATTTGCTGTTCTTAGTGAATGTGGTGACATATCAAGATTTAGATCAGGTCAAGCATTTATAGGCTTTTTAGGGCTATATCCAACACTTATGCAATCAGGCAATACTACCAAATATGGTAAGTTGGCTAAAAGAGGTGCAAAGTTAGCCAAACTTGCTATCTATCAAGCTGCCATTGCTTGTGTTAGGCATAATTCTGAACTAAAGAAAATTTATCTTGACAAAAAATCATCTGGTCGTGCCCCCAAAGAATGTGTAGTTATCATAGCTAGAAAACTAGCAATGATAATCTACTCAATCTATAAAAATAATACACCCTATAATCCAGCTAGAGTATTCAATACAAAAGCTAGTTTAAGTCATTAAATTTGATTAACAATGTAATGTGAAATAACACACTAATAACAATTCAGTCCAACTTCTAAAATAATTGTTGGCGTCAGTATCATTAATTAATTTGACGAAACTCGTGTTCCATCTTCAAAACACTCATACTCTTTTTAGAGTAAATCTAAGTGCTCAAAAGATGAAACCAAAGAAGAGAAAGTCTCTTCCATCGTTCTTTTAAAACTTATTGTTAATAAAGTATTGTCTTTTTTTAAATTTGTCCTTTAGTTAAGCTATTCTTTATAGGATGGCTTT
>DYPS01000025.1 GCA_020719775.1 Desulfosporosinus sp.
AGAGACTGAGACTGCACTGATCTATTCATCAATTATATTTTTAATAAAAATCAAAAACATAGAAATATTATTGAATATTTAAATGAATTGAAAAGTTTGATCAATTTTATTTCCCAACATTTTGCAAAACACCAAAAAAAGCTGCATTTGTCATATAATTGGTTAACTTTAATAAAGCATAAGCTTTAAATCTTCTCATATAAAAAATAATTAGATAATGAGTCAAATTGATAAGCAAATTGAACAGCTACGAAAAGGATAAATAATCAGCTAACAAGAAGTTAAATATCTATGCTCTAAGGCCCGTTAAATTCTAGTAGAAGAGGGTAACGTACAGAGAGTTGATTCACCTGTCACAATTTGCGGAGATATTCATGGACAATTTTATGATCTTTTAGAGTTATTCAAAAATGGAGGAGATATCCCAGGAGTTTGCTATCTTTTCCTCGGAGATTTCGTAGATAGAGGTTTCAATAGTGTTTAAACCTTTTTGCTACTTTTGGCCTATAAAGTGCGCTATCCCGACTTGGTAACTCTAATCAGAGGCAACCACGAATGTCGTCAAATTACACAGGTTTATGGTTTTTACGATTAATGTTTGCGTAAGTATGGTTCTCTAAATGTTTGGCGTTACTGTACTGATGTATTCGACTATCTATCATTGGCTGCGATAGTGGACGATAGTATTTTTTGTGTTCATGGTGGTTTGAGTCCAAGTATAAACGATTCAATTGATGAGGTAATTTTAATCTTAATTTAGATTCGTTCAATTGACAGAAAGCAATAAATTCCTCATGATGGTTCTATGTGTGATTTAATGTGGTCTGATCCTGATGGTAGTTTACTTGTTATTTAGATATTTCAGGATGGGTCTTAAGTCCTAGAGGAGCTGGCTATCTGTTTGGAGGAAATGTGGTTGAGTCTTTTAACCATTTGAACAATATTACTGAAATAGTGAGAGCTCATCAGTTAATTATGGAGGGGTATAAATAAATGTTTAATAAGCAATTGGTGACTGTTTGGTCTGCACCTAATTATTGTTATCGTTGTAACAATATTGCATCTATTCTCGTGCTGGATGATAAGTTGAATCAAAAGTTTATTAAATTCGAGGCAGCTACTCATTAAAGTAGAGTTATTCCCGCTAAAAAAGCAATACCTGAGTATTTTTTATGATGTTTGAACAGTTAGTTTATGAATAAGACTTATATTCTTTATTTGCTTACTTTTTAATTAAAAAAGTAAAAATAATCATTTTAAACAGCATGATAGATATTTCACTGCCAAAATGCAAAAACTAACTCATAAGTACAAAAGCCAATTAATATTTTCGAATCACTGTTTGACCTAAATTGTCATATTATTTGTTAACTTCGAATGATATTAGCATCAACTCTCATTATAGTTGATTAATAAATTTTATTTTCAGAAGAAGAATTATGTCCTACTACTACCCTTACTATTCCAGGTACAAACTATATTATTCAGCTATGCAGCCACCATTGCTGCTGAAAGCGCATTGCGTAGATCAAGAGTAGAAGCAGAAATTGCTGCTTCAAGAGTTGCCACTGATGCTGCACTTAGAAGATCAAGAATTTAAGCTGAAATTGTCACTGAGTCAGCTCTTAGAAGATCCAGAATTTAGGCTGAAGTTGCTGTTGAGAGAGTAGCCACTGAGACTGCTTTAAGAAGATCTAGACTTGCTGCTGAATTAGCTGCATCAAGACTTGAAACTGAAGCTGCTCTTAGAAGATCTAGAGTTGCAGTTGAAATCGAAGCAGATAGAATTTACACTGAAAGTGCTTTAAGACGATCAAGAGTCTAGGCTTAAATTGCTGCTTAGAGGTTTGCCGCTGTTGATGCAGTGAGACGTTCTCGAGTTGAGGCTGAAGTGATTACAGAGGCTGCTTTGAGAAGATCAAGAGTTGAGGCTGAAATTGAAGCATCAAGAATTCGTAGATACTATTATCCTTACATCTGATTAGTATATCATCTTTAAAATTAATCATCTCAGAACTGTTTTAGTTTGAAATTAATCTCATGAGACTCTAAATTATTTGATTTTCTAACTTTAATCGTAAATATTTTTTAATAAATTTACGGCAGAGCTAATATAAGTCTTAAGTACTCTTTTATAGATAAATAATGAGTAATTCTCATATTTGTATGCAAATTGGTGTTGGAAATGGCAATGACTATAATGTTAATTTCTTATTGTTCAATGAATTATTGAAACAGTGTTGGATTTGCAAATGTTATTTTGCATTTGGTAATATAGTCATTTATAAATCGTTATGTGGAGCATATCTAGAGTATTACTACTTGGTTTGATCATAATTTTCGCTTCATCCAGTTATCTCTAATTCAGTCTGCTCAGGATTCCAGTTAAGAGTCAATCCTTCACCTTCGCCCCAGTGACATGCAAGAATGAGTCAACAATAAATCAGGATGCATAATACAAATAAATTTGTTATGAAAAAGATATAAGCTATGTCATTCCATTTATTAAAGATGGATAACACTTTGAAATATCGGCTGATTTTACCACTCCTATCAGTTGGCTTAAAACTCATGATTGTGTGATTGAGGGAACGAGTAAAAGATGTGAGAGATTGATTTAGACAATTTCAGATAAGGCTAAAGAAGTTAAGAAAAAAATTGTGGGTAAATTCAAAAAACATGATAAAAAAGATGTGCAAGTTGAAAATGCAATTATAGAGGGTTCTTCATAAATTATTAAAGGATAAATTGAGCAATCTAAAAACATATCCTTTACAACAAAGGATTCAAGTAGATTGAACAACATGTTCTAGCTGATAATGTTAGGTCTATTCATCTATGGCTAAAAGGATTCCCTTACTCTATAATCAACAAATTTCATCAACGCCATATCAATCAGTCCTAATCTAAACAGTCTTAGTGATGGAGCCATTTCCATGCGATTCGACTAATCTTCGTAAAATTCATTCCTAAATGAAATATTCAGTTATGTTAAAGCTACATAAAAGACAGTTACTGTATATTTGGGTGCAAATCAAACGCTTACTATTGGTGACATGACTGCTAAGTATACAGAAAGTGGTTATAGTAGTATTAATTGGGTGGATATGCCTGATGATTAAGGTTTTGGGAAGATGGCTCAAATTTCTGATATTGCGATTGAAGATAGACTTGAGGATTCTGAAGATGATAATTCTGAAACTCTTCCTGCTATTTTGACTTTGAGTGCTTCTTATATTGGATTGCCGGAATTTGCTATTAATGAACTGTTGAAATCTTTTAAAAATGTAACTTGCCATATTGATGCGAAAACTTATTATTTGACTTGTTAATCGACAAATAAAAAGAATTTGGAAAAAATAGTTAAAAAGAATTTGATATTTGGATTTGGAGATAAGAAACAAATGATTCCGATGGAAAAACTTGTTTTGAAGGATGAACACGGCAAAAAAATAATTTTCAATATAAAAAAAACATTTAATAGTAGAGCCATTCTTGGTGAACCAATTTTCAAACAATACTTTATGATTTTCGATTACAGTAAAAATAGAATTGGATTTTCCCCAAAAAGGTAAAGATTCAATTAGTTCTTCGTCAATGTGATTACCCTGGTGAGATTCCTTTGTTTTGTCTTTGTGCTGGGTAAATTCAATCCTATTTAGGTTGCAGCTTTATCATTTGCTATCAGCCAATCAAAAAAATGTTCAAAGCTTTCTCTTAAAGAGGTTTTAAAAGGGCTGGAAAGGAAGGGAGAAGATTAAAGCAGTATTCTCCTATACAATAGAATCCTTATGAAGATCTGAAGGGAAAGATTCAGGATGTTATAAGCAGTACATAGAAATAATCCGATGAAATATGATTGTTTCCTAACTTACATATCAACTCTCTAAATATCATCAGCATTTATTGGGATCAACTGAAGAATGATTGGTTTTAACTTTTCATGTTTAATAATTTTATCTAGAATATTTATGATTTTATGGTTTAAACAGTTTTATGACATTCGCATGATTACTTTCAAATATAAATAAAATTATAACTGATGCCACGATCAGAACACTCCCAAAGCTTTTCAGTCAACTCTACAGGAACCCGTCTCAGTCAAACTGAAAAAATGCAAAGAGAAGCCGATCATTACACTAAAAAGTATTAGTGGGAGAGAAGAAATTTGTTGACTCTTCAGGGAGTTTAAAGCAAACTTCAAGGAGATATATAAAATTTGAAAAAGAATGTGGCCCAACTGAAAAAGGAAAGTGAGGAGGGGGAGGTAAAGGTTATGTTTACCAAAATGAGAAATCTACAAAAACAAATCGACATCGTAAAATTGTTTTTATGCAGAATGATAAAAGATACAATGAAACAATGGGAGAAATAGCTAGATTGAAAAAGGCAATTGATTTGCTTAGACAGGAAAAGACTATGTATCAAAATAATCTGAAAAGTTTGGAAGGAGATATCTAAAAGGCCGACGGAGAGATCAACAGTTTGATGCAAAACATTTAATCCAGCCAAAACACCAGTAAAATGAGTCAAAATTTAATGCTAGGCTTGAAGATGAAGAATGAAGAGGACAAAACTAATTATTATCGCAGACTGACTTAGCTTAATAAGGAACTTAAAGACCCCAAACTTAACAGAGGCAGTCGCATTAAAACTGGAGAGATTAATGCAATTCAAAATGACACAGCTGCAGTATTGAAACATCGATTGACGAAGTTGATAGTAAACAATAAATAGAAAGTGAAACTAATCGACAACTACCAGAGAAATATGAAGGTGATTGATGAGGCTTTCACAACAATAAAGGAAGCAACTGGACTAACTGACATTTTATAAATTCAGAATACTTTCATAAAGGGAGAGGAGCAAAACTACAATTTGTTGACTTATGTCGATGTTTTAAATCAATAGATTGATAACTTAGTTGATGTCAATCAAAATTTGAGAGCCAAAAACGAACAGCTTAAAAAGGATAATCAATAGAAGCAAAGAATTTTGAATTAAACTCCTGAGGATTAAAAGAGAAGAATTAAAATTCAGTAGTATATTGACAAAAAGAAAAAGGATGTTGATTAATTCCAGCACATGCTTGATTAAATATCTCCACTTGTCAAGTAAGTGTTGATCAAAATGGCTGGATCCAAATTTAACAGATCGAATCCTCATCGAGTCCAGGAGTATATCAATTCTGGAGTTAATCTCAATGACTCCAATTTGGCTGAGTATTTGTCTGAACTTGAAGAGTATACCAACAGCATTCTCATCTATAAGGGCAAAGCTAGCAAACAAACTAACTCTTAAATTTATGCTAAAACTCTCCTTTTGGATGAATTAGCCCCCAAATAATTCAAAAAAAGAACTTATGTATTTTTTCAATAATTTAGGATAATACGGTGTTAAATAACGTGTTGTAAGATGTGAAAGACAAAACCAAAGGTATTTAAAAACTACTTGATCGCGAACAGCTTTAAGATCTTGCCAAGAAGGATATCGATGTTAAAAAGCAAACTGAGGCTGCTAAAACAAAAAAGAAATGATTATAACTTCAATGAGCAATTCATTCTACATATACTTATTCAACAAAAATTATAATAATAAGAGTCTTTTTGGCTTAAATCTTAAAAAATATAAATATTGATCTTAAATTAAGGATATGCATTGATCAAAACATTCTTAAATTTGACACGGCTGATGTTTCTTATTTTTTGATGAGTTTCTTTCTCTCTTCGATCAGCAGATCGATTTGTTTCAGTCCGTTGTATATTTTTTGGCTTGGATCATTTATGGACTTAGACTATACTTTTTTAACAAGTTCTTCAATATCTAGGCCTCTTTTTCTTTGGGAAACAGTTCTTTTCATTTATCCGAACCTATAAGTAAATATTCTGAGTTCTTCTGCCACATTTTAATAGTACTCTTATAGATTCTGCAGCAACTGCAAGGTATCTATTTTTTCCTAATTTTATGCATTTGAAGTCAGTAGGTCATCTAACTTGTTCTAAATCGCAGTCATCTTGATGAATATTTTATTGGCGATATCCAAACAAAACTGATTGGGATCTTCAAAAGCCACATTAGTTTTATTCTGAGCCGCATTATAAATGGGACGAATGCAGTTATATATCTAATTCTACAACTCCATAATTTCCTATTTGATATTCTCGATCATTTTATGATTGCCTATCGTTTCAATTGCCAATTCCTTGCATTCTTGCAAAGTTTTCATAAATTGATGTCCCCAATTCTATGCGCCATTTGTTATAGATCTATGTTGATTTTATATATGAGTTATAGCCTAAGAGAATTGTCGTTTGCTGAGTGATAAGACTATTACTTTTTGAGAATGGCTAGTAGTTGAGGTTTTATATCTAATTGTTAAATTGGAGTGTTATAAAATGGATTTTTTTCACTCATTTTGGCCTATTAAATGGGCTATATTTTAAGGCGGCTGGACAATTACATTAGGACCATTTTCATTCTGAAAACATTGTTTATATCGGGTTTTAATTATCCCTTTTAGTTTAGTTAGGGAATTTTGAACATCTAGGCTAAATTTGCAGGAAGAACTATATCTATATTTGGCTGAGGTTGAATATTTTGTAAACCAAAAGCTGGCTGTTGTTGTTGTTGAGCATTTGGGTTTAAAATGCCGCCTTGGTTTGGAAGGGGGTTAATGTTTGGCTGGAAATTTTGTTGGAAATTTTGTTGAAAATTTTGGTTGAAAGGTTGAGGATTGAGATTATTTGGAAACATGGCATTTGGCTGCTGTTGTAAATGATTGGGCTGCATTTGAAAGGCATTAGTTTGCATATTATTGAAGGGTTGATTCTGCTGAAATTGATTGGTTTGAATATTTTGAGCAAACATATTGCTTCCATTTTGAAGTGGATTCATAATATTTTGGCTTTTCGAATTAAAAATACCATTTGTTGTTGTTCCTGGTTGGTTGTATTGAGCATTATTTGTCTGGCCAATTATTCCCGTATTTGTGATTACCTTCGATTGATTGTTTGCAAAGATACCATTGCCAATAGTATTATTTCCTTGAATAACCACATGAAATACCTGAATTATTGAATCCCGTAGAAAAAGAATTGTTTCCGATCGATGTTATTCTATTGCTGTTATTATTTCCTGGAAAGGGATTCATATTTCCTCCACCCTGCTGATTACTTCCTGCCAGAGGAATTTTACTTGTAAAAATATTGCCAGATGGAGAATTATTGTTGGGATTAGAGTCTGTATGAATGAAGCTGTACTGAACATATTTTTGTTGGTGTTGTTATTGAAGTTGTTGTTGTTGGGGATGGAGTTGTTGTTGAGTGGGTTGTTGAACATTGGGTTGGCTGAGTGAGGTGAGAAGTACTGTTGTTGGGTTTGGGGAAGTTCATTGATGGGCTAGCTTGAAGTGAATAATAAATGAGATCTTAACTGCTTATAAATTGGTACAAAAATATCGAGGGAATTATAAACAAATAGGATAGTTAATTTATGAAAGTAAAATAGTTTAAAGTTAAAATAGAAGTTTAAGTTAATATAGAGTATTTCACATATCAGTGAGTGGATGAATTATTTAAGTTACTTATTATTTTTAAGGCAGTTTGTAGCTATTAAACTTAGTAATTGCTCATTTATTTTGCATTTATATTTCTGAATTTACGAATAATGCTTTGAATTTATGGTTTGACATGATTGAATACTTGAACTACCAGGCAGCATCCCAAACAAATCAAAGCTTATTTGTGTTGTTGAGAATGATTAACTACATCTTTCAGTTTGTTAAAATCTTTTACTGTATGTTCAATTACTATTTGCACTAAGCGTGTTGTATTCTATGAATTGACTTGAAACTATGAATAAAATAGGTTTTATGAATTGTTCTCCCATTTTTTAGACTGTTTCAACTTTTTCAGCATCAGTTCAATCACCTATTTTATTTTTTAATTCTACTGATTAATCTACTTAATTAAATGACTTATTGATCTCTATGTGCTGTTTTTTTATTGAATTTGCTGTTTAACTAGTTCTCTTCTGAGCCAGTAGAGTTTATACATCAGAAACATAGTTAGTCTGAAATGCACCTTATACTCTATCATAATACCTGAAATGTGATTGAGGATGGGGCTTATCGGGTCAATCCATAGTTGTATTTCATTTTTCAATTATTCAATATTCACAATTTTACGCTATACTTTTATTGAGGATTATGGTTGAGTAGTTATTGAACTGTTTTACAAATGAGGAGTATTTTATTTTTATGATAAATTGCAATGTTTAGGCATTTTTTGATTCTTTTTATTTTATTTTTAGCATATTTCTGATTTGTCCTTAAATATTTCCGTAATAATTTGCTACTTCATAAATTGAAGCTACTTATCCTACTATATCCTATCTTTCTGTTTATTGTTTAGTTATACTTAATTTTCACATTCAGTCAAACACTGCCGATACACTCTCTCCTTCAACTGAATATTTAAACTATTCTTATGCTTTATTGCCTGTTATAATTTAATCGAGTTACGAGAAGAATGCAAAATTTCCTTTTTAATTTGTTAGCAGCTTACAGAAAGCAGTCCTTTAGGTCTATATTTTCTTTTATTTTTGGGAAATGAAATGGTATTATTTTGGTTTTGAATACTACTGCAGTGATGATCCTAATTAATGGTAGATGAATGCCAAGTGTTTGACTCGATGTTTTTCTATTATTTTAGAATGCGACTAACTCCTGTTCTTGCCTTTACTTGCAATTTTATAGATTTTAAAATGCAATTTGTTTTGATTTGTTACTATAACATGTTCCCAGTTAATAATTGGAAGAATAATAATTCTATGATATCTGCTTTTATTTAACAAACAAATCAAATCCACTTTTTATAGTTTATGTTTGAAAAATAAAATGTTAAGGAAATATCGGTTTGTTCAAGGCCGTCAGTTTATTAAAATCATCTTTGCTTAATTCATTAAATGATGAATGTTAAAAATGAATGTGCGATGGAAGAATATATTTTAAAATAAGTGTTTCTGTTATTTGCAATTGACAATACCTTATTAAAAATTATAAAAAAGACTATAAATAGTGAATCATTTTAGCAAGAAGATATAAACTTCAAATGAACAAAATTATTATTCTCTGTCTGGTGACACTCATCATAGGATCCCAAGCAGGCATTATTATTACTCCTATTGGATGGACTGACCCTACTACAACTACCACCAACACCACATCCACCAACACAACATCCACTCCAACCAACACCACAACCACCAACACCACAACCACCCCAACTAACACAACAACAAGCAACACAACAACAAGCAACACCAACGCCACTTCCACCCCAACTAACACCCCAACCACCAACACTACAACCACCCCAACTAACACCACTACAACCTCAACAAACACTACTACTAATACAACTCCCAACACTACAACCACCACCACCACACCCACTTCGACAACCCCTGCAAACACTTCTACATCTAACACTTCAAATACAACCAATTCAAGTAATACAGTCCCAACTCTTACTCCAGTTCCTTCCAATTCGACAACACCTGCAAATACAACTACTTCTCATGTGATATCAACTATTTAAAATTCAGGTCCAACTACAGTTACTATTTCGATAGTAATCAGTAATGGTTCGGCAACTCCAATTATTCTTTCCAGTTAATTGCCGAAACCTGTTTTGAGTAGTTAAAAGCATGATTCTTCTCGATAAAAAGAAGATGAAAAGAAATATAACAAAGATAGCAAAACATTGCCAACTATCACCACAAACTTAGTTGTAAATGGAGATTTTTAAGCAGCCAAATTATCAAATAATCTACAAGTATCTTCCATAAATCCATCAATTGGATGGACGCTAAATCGAGCCTATCCGATTGACGGCAGTAAGGTTGCTCCAAATTGGAAATCACAATTAGTTATTGGAAATTTGCAATGTAGTTCTTCACAAGGAAATCTTGCTCCAAATACCCTTATTTATCAGAATATTAAAATTCTGAAAGCAGGATAGGTCAAATTAACCTTTAATTACGGATTGGTAAGCCTTGGAAATAAATCGCCAGTACCTCAAAACGGATAACAAATTTTGTTTTTAAACTTCAACGGCCGATCTTTCCCCCTTATTGCTAGTGATAAGCCCCAAACATATGAAAAAGTGTTTAAAGTGTTGCCAGGTAATGCTGAGCTATTCTTTTCTCCAGTTGAAGATAGTACTCGTTGTGATCCTCAACTCTTCATGGCTTTGGACAACATTTCCTTATTCTATACGTGATCTGCATTCATTCTATTTTTTGATATTTTTAATCATAATGAAAGAGTTATAAACATTAGTAAATTTATATCACATTGACTCAACATAGTGTAAATCAATTGTTTTCTGATGAATAAGGATGGACAATGATTCGAATATTTTTAAAAAATAAAAATAATTTGTAATTAAAAATGATTAATTTATTATGAACATTTGAAGCACATCTATATTGGTAATCAAAGCCTTATTAAGACAATCATATAAGTTCAATTGCCTTCATCATTAAAATTTAATTAAATGTTTTTATTGTCTAAATAATAATTAACCATCCAAAGCAGCAATAAATATTTCTCTTTGCCCCAACCAAATATCAATTTAATTTAAACCAATCCAAGCATCAAAATAAAACTACATCAAATTGAAATATCTTAGTATATTAACTGATCTGAATGATGAATGTTGCAAAGTTTGATGTATGATAAGGTGAGTTATAGTTCTCTTCCTTTATTTTATTTATAAATTATTGCTTATACATGTAAAAATACAAGATCATCAAAACACTTGGAGATGGAGCATTCGGCACAGTCTACAAGGCTACCAATACCAAGACAGGAGAAGTGGTGGCCATTAAAAAAATGAAACAAAAATACACCAGCTGGAACGAATGCATCGAATTACGTGAAATTAAATCTCTTCGTAAACTCAACCACAGCAGCATAATAAAACTTAAGTAAGTGCTGCTAGTCTCATAATAACTGTATATGGTGTTCTAGTACCTTGACTATAACATCTATGAAGTTTATTCCAAAATGAAGGAGGAAAACAAACGCTTTACTTAAAAGGAAATCAAGTAAATCAACATCTATTCTAGGAGCATGATCTATCAGATTGTTAGTGGACTTGCTAATATGCACAAAAATGGATTTTTTCACAGAGATATGAAACCTTAGAATTTGCTAGTTTATAACAATGTAGTCAAACTGTGCGATTTGGGATTGGCCAGAGAGATACGTTCACGTCCTCCATTCACTGATTATGTTTCTACTCGATGGTATAATTCAATTAAAATAGGTATAGAGCTCCTGAACTTTTACTAAGGTCGACCAGTTATAACTCACCTGTCGATATTTTTGCTTTGGGATGCATAATGGCTGAGCTGTATACATTTTGTCCTCTTTTTCCGGGAACAAACGAAGTGGATCAGTTAAATAAAATTGTGAAGATACTTGGAACTCCTGATAAAAATGATTGGCCATAGGGATTTAAATTAGCACAATCAAGAGGTACTTCGTCTCAAACTAAGGATATTACTTTGCCTAAGAAAAGGGAGTTAATTTGGGAGAGTTAATCCCTGATGCATCTATGTAGGCAATTGATTTAATTTAATCAATGCTTCAGTATTCTTCAAGGAAACGTCCAACTGCTGCTGAGTATTTATTGTGTTATGAAGAATATTGAAGCATTAATATTTCAAAGGAGTGACAGTGTCTGTAAGTGAAAATATTTCCAAGGATGTAATATTTGAGGAGAAGCCAGCGGGAGTGAAGTTAGATACTCAAAAAGAAGATAAGAAGATTGATGTTTTTAGGGCAACCAAATAAAAGTTTAAGCAAACGAGAAGGCATGATGCGATGGAATCGAATTTGTTCAAGCAGTTGGACAATTTTGATAAATCAGGAGATGCAGATGATATTGACTCCATTCTGAAGGAACTTTAGGATAAAAACAAGAAGAAACATCAGCCACAGAAGGATAAATTACCATATATCAGTACCAAATAAAAGTTTTATAAACCTGCATAGAAAAAATAACTGAGAGAATCAAAGACAGAACTAAAACAGGGAGAGTTTAAGTATTACGAAAAGGATGATTGGAGAAATATTAAAAACAACCCACAGTTATTCGAATAAAAGGAAAAGAATTACAACAGGGGCGAGGATAGTAGTTATAAAAGATATCTCTCTAACCCTTTAAATCCCATTGGATCCATTAACTCAATTGCTCCTGCCAGTAAGAAGGAAAGTTTACCGGCCAATAAATTTTCGTATAGTTTTCAACCTGCCATCAATCCGATCTTCATTCCTCAATCTAAAAATTCAAGTAAAACAGCCAATCTAGGACTTGGTTTAGGATTTTTGCCTCTTCCGAAGCCAAATACTTTACTGAAAAAACCAGAGATGCAACCACTCGCAGCCTATAAATATTGAATTTTGCCACAATTTTTCTTGTTTTGTTCTAGTTATTATATTCATTATTCACTTCTAAATATTTATTTGTAACATTTCTTTGATCCAACTAATCGTTTTAATATATTTTTGAGTGTATTATTTTTCACAATTCGGCAAATCTGTTTTTGGGTTGATTAAACTTGAAATTTACATATAACAAATAACCTATGAATGATAAAACCCTAACTAATTTGGAACTAGACACTCTCATCGAACGTCTAACCAGCTAGAAAAATGGAAAGGATGTAAAAATGAGTTAATCTGAAATAAAAGGAGTCTGTCAGATGGCTCGGGATATATTTCTCAATCAGCCCATGCTGCTTTAGCTCGAAGCACCAATCAAAATAGTTGGAGATATACATGGGCAGTATCAGGATTTACTTAAAATATTCGATTATGGAGGATTTCCTCCTTAAAAAAATTATCTTTTCTTGGGAGACTATGTCGATAGAGGTAAGCAATCGATCGAAACAATAGTGTTGCTGATGTCTTACAAAATAAAATATCCTTAGAATTTCTTCCTGTTGAGGGGGAATCACGAATCTGCAGAAATTAACAAGTTGTATGGATTTTACGACGAATGTATTTATTGGAGTATTTAAGGTAAACGCAAATATTCGTTAAAATTATGGAAAATATTCACTTAAACTTTTAATGCCATGCCCATTGCTGCCATAATCTAATAAAAAATATTGTGTATGCATGGTGGAATAAGTCCGGAACTATCAAAAATTAAAAAAATATTAAACCTCAATCGACCCACAGATATACCATCTCAGGGCATGCTATGTGACTTGCTTTGGTCCGACCCCGTTGAATAGCAGAAAGGCTGGTTATAGAACAAATAGCGAGGTATTAGTTATCTTTTCGGGCAAGATGTACTCGCTCAATTTTTGAAAACTAACGACTTAGATTTGATATGTCGTTCTCATCAGGTAATAATTATGTAAGGTAGATTGTTGAGTAAGGTTATTAGTTCTTTGGGAAAAAACAGTTGGTTACTATTTTTTCAGCGCCGAATTATTGCGGTATGTTTGAGAATTGGGGTGCAGTTTTGAATGTGGATAGTGATCTGATTTGTTCATTTCATGTGATTAAATCTGATTTGAAGAAAGGAGGGATTGACAATAAGAAGAGGCCGAAAACACCGAAGTATATAAATTGATTTGCTATTTTTTAATGTTAATTATGAAATATAGATCATCGGATTCAATGAATACTGTCAGAAAAAGGAGGCGAAATCTCCAAATAGATCTGTTTTTTATTATTTTTTAACTTCCTTTGGCTCATTAACTGACCAAGATTAGAAGAAATTAAACTAATCTTTTGTCTTTTGCTATAATTCAATAGACGTAAAATTATCTACAGGAACTGCTGCTAATTATTCTGTTTTTTGTTCACTTAATTCGATCTTTTAACATGACTATATTCCCGTCTCAGCATTAGTTTTATCCTCTTCGTCGACAATAAGTTTGTGGTTGGTACTCTGAATATGCTAGATAGTATTTTTATTGATTTAATATTTCATTAAAGGGGCAAATTGATTCTAAACTAATGATTTATATGAAGTCAGCAGATCTTCATCAGTTGTAACTTTTTATAAGCAGTTGGTCTATTTCCAGATGGTGAAGATAAAAGGTTTAAACATTTGTAAATTTTGTTTTGCTAGCTATAGCATATAGGATTCAAAGTGATTTAAAAATAAATTGGTCATCTATTTGTTTTAGTGTTTGTATATGTTCCCGAATATTTTTAGGACTATCACTTGCAAAATAGAGTTGTATGGATATAGAACCACCAAATTCCATAAATTATTGACCAGTTGGCCAGTGATGAACTTAGTCAGTTTCATTTAAATAGCTAATGAAATCAAATTTAAGAGCGAATATATTTTTTTGTTGCTTTTTCGAATTGTAGTTCTGTTCTGATTGGTGAGATATTCATTTGTGTTTGATAGTTCACTGATGAGTTGTACTTATTTTACAAGATAAGATTATAATTATTGATAATGTTAAGAGGGAATAGTGAGGATTGGAACTAGTTCATCTTTTTAATTTGTTATTTTCTGCTGTGATTTTTTAAGTAAACTCACCAGAAATGCGTTGATTGCTGAACTGTTCTGAATCGAACAATAATTACCTATATTTTATATATTTCCAGTAGTGTTTTACTATTCAAAATAAATGCAGAAATAGTATCTCCAGAACTAAATGCCTGAAATTTCTGAATAATTTCTGAGAGTATGTCAGAAGTAATGGTTTTCACCTCTTCACTGCCATTCACCAGAATTTCTATAACTTTGCTTACTATTTATAATCTTTCTTCCAGGACAGCTCCTTCAGGAGTTGTTAATAATATGATACAGTTTTTAATTATATCACCGATTGAGCCATTGCTAACTAAAGGTAGAAACTTATTGAGATGATGGGCGATAACTTTAGTTGTCTATATTTATACAAAAATTACTTTGATGTTGTTTCCGTTGTAGAGATTGTTGATTACTTTTTGAAAATAACCCATCAATACTTAGCTATGGGCAGCTGGGGTCTATAAAAAGTTAATGAGTTGATTCCAGAATGGATTAGATGACTATTCTACTCCCTACTTAAAAAATTAAGCGTAAATAAGTTCACTATTGATAGCTAGCAGTTCTGAACTAATGTAGGGTAATTTATGTCCTCGATCATATCCTTCACTTTATAGAGGCATAATGACTGTGTATTCGATGAGTTCACGGATAAACGATTGTTTATGTTCGTTAAGACTGGGAATGAATAAATTGATACTATTCGAGAAGTTTAGGATTTTGATTTTTGAGTTCGGTTATGATGTTTTAATCGAGGAGTAAAGTTACTATCTTTAGGGAGGGGTCTTAAAAATGTTTATCAAACTATGACTGTTCGATGAAATCCCAAATCATTGATTTTTTTAAATTGATGATTATATTAGTTTATAAACAAACATAAAATTTTGAGTGAAACAATCATAAATATTCATGTTTTTCGTCATTGTTTTAGTAAGGCTCCGAATACTATTCAAAATTTTATGAAGATTGCCGATCGATATTATACTAAGCCTGTTCTCCTGAACGATAATCGAATCTTTTTCCCTTTTTCCAATATCCAACATAGACCAATTAATTTTTATCTTTATAAACTCCCAATCCTTATTTTTTATTTTTGACAAATTATCCATAGTAAACATAGTTCTTTGGTTACCATTCTAATCCCAATCCATGTTTGACACCTTCATCCAGATACTATGTTTGCCATCCGCCTAGATATCTCTTTCCATCGAAGTGCCAAATTAAACAAATATTTCTTACTATTATCATCGTGCAATTAGTGTAACGTTTAATTATTATGTTTTCGCAGGGCATTTTCAATTATCTGAAGATTTATTGGGCAACTTCGTACAGTTAGGATTTTTATTGGTTTTTGAAAATTAATCTCTATGTGAATAGTTTGGGGATTTTTACAATTAATTTATAATTTTGTTATCCTTATAATTTAAAAAATAGATCTTTGATGTACGAAAGAGAGGATCTATAAGAAATTAAAAATTAAGGTAATTGCTGATTCGGAAAAGGTTCTGATTTTTTCTGATTGATTTTATATGTTTTGGAATGTTTGTCATTGTTTTATTCACTATCATCACCTGAGTTTGTGGATTATTGCATATTTTAATGCATTCTTTTTTTGTTTCTTGTCAACTGATTTATTTCCTATTTCAATTTGTCAACCACACTAGCCTCAAACCTGGGAAACTATACATTTTTTGGTTCCTATAACTCTTTTTTACGCATTGACATTATGAAATTATTGACTTGGCCAATGTTACTGCTTTGTGATTGTTTACGTTTACGAAATGTATCATAATATTATTTTGCTATACCATTCATACTGTTATTGAGAACATTTTTATTTACAGAAGGCAGCTAATTAACACTGCTACCTTTTAATCGACTTTCCTTGAATTTTTAAAGTAAATCTTTTTATGAGGTCATCCATTTTCTTGAATTCATTTCTGCTGATGATTGAAATTTTATTATGGATACTGGGCCCTTACCAATTTTTTGATTGCTTTTGCTCATCATCTCAATTCGACATGGATCTTCCAATGGAAGTGGAATTTGTCTGTTTTGCAGTTGTTTTTTAATTGATCCTGGGCTTGATGAATTTTCAAGATTATTTTAATAGCTTTATGATATTTATTGGCTATTGCTTTCACTAAATCTTGGCTTTTTAAGAATATCGGCATCAATGTCCGGTTTTTTGCAATAACTGTGCTGATTTAAAGGCTTATCTTGTTCAATCAAATCGAAATTTACTACAAATTTTTATGGGTTAACTGCTTGTTTTACGATTGACTCTTGAAGATCAGTTTCTCTGGCAACTTAATCAATGTTTTCATCATATTTTCTGATGGTCTGAGCTTCTATTTGATACTTTTAATTAAACGTAAAGCGAGTATTATTAGGAGTGTTGATTCGACTGCTGGGTAAGAAATCTTTGGGATAATGAAGTTGTTTTCTTTGAATTGGATGCTCTATCATCTGGCGAAATAAGCTTATTACAAGTTTAAATAAAATTATTAAATAGAGATAAATAATCATAAATGCACTGAGCCCAAAATCATTTTAGTTACTTTGTTGAATTCAATTGTTACGAATAAAGAATAGTTATTTAAATAAGTTTAGGAAATATATAAAACTAGGAATTATTAATGACTTCAGAATTAAAGTAAATGATCTTTGATGCTTATAAAGATAATAAAAATCATTTTTTTCTGTATTTTTTATATAGAATTATCAATATATTGATTTTACTCGTGACATAAAATCTTATATTTGATTTGAATGTGTGGAATTTCAGCCATTTACATTTTGGATAAAAAGGGAAGAGTACTCATCTCCAGACACTTTCGTCCCGATCTTCCAACAAACATCTACGACGTCTTTAACAAAAAGATCCTCGAGTATGACGAATACTCTTTGAAGTATATCTTCATTGACTTAGGCCTCTCATCAAAGACAAGGACAATAATCTCTTCTATTTCCATAAGCATAACGATCTCAACCTTGTCGCCATTTCTAAAAAGAATAATAATGCTGTCATGGTTTTTACATTTCTTCATACTCTTGTAAATGTACTTGAGAGTTACTTCAAAGATGTGCAGGAAGAGTCCATTAGAGATAACTTCGTTGTTGTTTACGAACTGTTGGATGAAATGATGGACAACGGTTACCCCCAAACCACATAAATCAAATTGCTCAAAGGATTCATCAAAACCTAATCATATTAACTTTCCAATCCTTTCTCTAAAAAGGCTCAATTAGCCAATTCTATTGATGCTGCCAGGCAAGTCTCCAACATTGTTTCATGGCGCCAGGAAGGTATCAAATATTCCAAAAATTAATTTTTCCTTGATGTAGTTGAAAAGCTATCGATGCTCATTGGACCTTCAAACAATATTATCAAATCATAAATTATTGGAGTGGTTAATGCCGATTGCCAACTCTCAGGAATGCCCGATCTTAAGTTAGGCCTCAATGATAAAGCCTATTATTAAGCACAAGGTCGTACTTCAAAAAATAAAGCCGTTGAATTCAATGATATTAAGTTCCATCAATGTGTTCGTTTGGGCCGTTTTGAAAATGAGCGTTTGGTAACTTTTATTCCTCCAGATGGAAAATTTGAACTCATGAGTTATCGTCTTGACATTAGAGTTAAGCCTTTGTTCTCAGTCGATGTGATTGTCTAAACTCCATCAAACACAAGAATCAGATTCGTAGTCAAAGTTAAAAGTAACTACAAAGAGAGGAGCATCGCTAACAACGTTGATATTTTCGTACCAGTTCCTGAAGATGTTGAGAGTCCAAGCTTTAATACTCCCACTGGTAGTGCAGTTTATGTCCCTTAGCATAATGCTTTGAGATGGACTGTGAAACAATTTGCAGGTCATAAGTAATTTCAATTTAATTAAGGGAATATGTTTTAAGTGCCGATTTCAAGTTGCCAACAATTGAATCTCCAAAGCGTAATCTGTACAAAAAGCAGCCAATCAACATTAACTTTGAAATTCCATTCTTCACAGTTTCTGGTTTTCAGGTCCGCTATTTGAAGATAGTAGACAGAAGCGGATATAAGGCATCTCCTTGGGTGAAATATCTAACTAAGAATGGAGAGTATCAAATCAGAATGAACTGATGAATAGATTGATGTGCATTGTTTGCGATTAGCCTTAAAATCAAATATATTTGTTTAAATCATTAAAAAATATTGAAATTGAGGTTTCTCTTCTCCAAAATTACAAAACCTTGCCATAATATATTTATTTGGGTTCTCACTTTTATTATTAATTGGTATCAATAAGTCATTAAGAATATTCACAAACTAAAATCAATAATCTCATGTTCATATTTATGTGGGCATGATGGCACTATGATGTATATTTTGTTGTGAGTATTGTTTTAATACATTAATTTTCCTGTTTGCTCTTATGTTAGAACTTTGATATAATATTAGTTGAATTTGATGAGCTTCGTGTCTGAATATCTCTCCCATCTTCTCGATGGTTATGGTCGCCTCATTGATGGTGCTTATCTCGCCGATCAGCTCAAGTATAAGGGTAGTCAGTAAGTCGGTGGTGACTATGTGAACAAGTGTTTGAGAGCACAAAGACGTACAATCCAAACTAGGTACAAACACTATTTAATTCAGATATGATGAAACAGTCAAGCGCACTAAAGATCCCAGTTTCCCCGATTTTGCTCAGGATAATATTTTGAGACTTATACTCAATCGTAAAATCATAATAATTCAGCTTTCGATCGTCTTATCGTCGCTTATCAAGCCTATCCTTCTCTTAAGGCCCGTTTCTCCAAGCCTGGAACATTTAGTCACACATTCACTGAAATTCTCAATGAAGGTGTTTTTCTTGGCGCCTTCAAAGGAGTTATCTTTAACTTCGCCCAACTCTCGCTCATTCTTTACCCCGCAGTCTATATTGCAAACAAAAACGGAAGTGAAAACAAATTCCTTACTTTCTTGAGCACTTACACATTCCTAGATACTCTATTCTATCCTTTGGATTCTCTCAAGAATATTCTTTACGCTGACACTCTTGGAAGATACAGTATAAATGATTCTATATAGATGTCAAGACTGTGGCCAACATTCCTTTCATCCTCGATCTCTACAAAGGACTTCTCTTTAAACTCGCTTATAATGTTCCAGTTTTATCAGGAATTTATTGTACATCACAATCCGGCTACGAATATGAGTCCTACCTTTCTTGGGCCCTTGCTGGTATTCTCTATCCTCTTAACACTCAAAAAGTAAGAGCTCAGGTTTCAGCAAGTTCCATCTCAACAGTTAATTCTAAGACCGGTCTGATTCTTCACAGCAACTACAGAGGAGTTGTTCCTTACTTGCTTTTGAATGCAGTGATTGGCTACAGTCTCAAGCCTATTTTCAGTAAATAAAAACTTGATGACGTCCGCCGTGAAGTTAACGTTGACCTAAAGCACTTCGGATTCCCCGAGATTTGATTTCGAAATATTAGAAAATAGACTGAAAAATAGCAAATTATAAATAAATGCTATTAATATAATTCGTATATACATTAAAATAGGCGGTATGAGCTAATAACTTTGGAATGTATTGCAGGGTTGCCTCGATTCAAATACCATTCACGCTTCATAGTTGAGGCTTAAACAACTCAGTGAGGACTCGCTATTCACTCAAGCTTTACTTGGTTTAGTCCCAAATCAAAATCATAACATGCTTATCATGGTACTAACAACACTCAAAAACTACCTTCTGGCTCGTTATAACAGTCCAGATCGCCCAATCACTTAAGATCAGAAAAATATACTAAAAGGTAGTATTCTCGATCTTTTTTATGAAATAATGAATAACCAACAAGCAATAAATATCTATAAAGAAATAATTTATATCATCATTGCTGTTGATTACCCGTGGCAGGGCATATAAGATAGTCTTCTGAAAGATTTGAATGGGTCAATTATGGCTTCAATTTATTTTTTTAGACAGGTTGCAAAAGTAAATTAATGGTTCCAGAATGAAGAAAGACAAAAGTTTTAGGAATTTATTAGCAAATTTTTCCCGCATATATAGGTAATAATTCAACAAATTTTATCTAATTATAGTGAGGTGACTGCTAAACTTTTAGACTAAATTTTAAAAACTTTCTACTCAGCTTTTCACATTGAAACTCCGTACTATCTTCGTGATTTTGCGAACATTGATAGATGGTTGGTCTACTTCTAGACTATCATAAATGCATAAAGTGGAGCACTTGCACCTTCAAGTCAAGCATATGTTGCAAAAATATACTTGAAATTATTCGCATTGTACTGTAATTAAATACAGGATAATAAACAATTTAAAGGCTGGGCTCAAGCTTTTAGATAAAAATATGCCCAAAGATTATTTTAAACCATTTTTGCACTCATTATCGCAAAAAAAGACAACTAATAAATTCTCAGCACTTTAATAAATTGTTTGCATGAAATAGTAAAACATGATTATTTAAATGGGTTGATAACAGAGCAGCACTGCCAGACACTTCTGTATAATAATTGCCTGCTTCCCCTTTGTCAAACACTTCCAGAATAAATGAATCTCTTCAATAAAGATTAAATATAGTATGTTCGCAGACAATAGGATTTATCTTGTTTCTCTGCTAGAAGGTCAGTACTTGACTTCATTTAAATATGTGCATCTAAATTAGTATACAATGGTAAATCTGAAATGATAAGAATGGTTTAGTATTCTGCATCAGTTTTGAAAAATCCTAATTCCACAGAAGCTGAGCAATAGGTGATTGTGAGACTACTATCCAAAATAGGAAAACAAATTTTGAAAAATAAATATCTTAAAGCAGAGTTTTAAAACTTAACTCTTCAGTATTTTCTCCCTTTGCTAAAGAGCAATAGTTTCCTTCTTAATTCGTTGACTTGCTAGCTTTTATCCCTGTATCTTCCGTTTGGTTAACTTAGCAATTAAACTGTGACTCTCATAATGTAAGTCATTTATGACAAAATAATTAATACTACTTCACTTGTTGTTCGATATAATGCAATTTTAGCCTTTACTGCTTTATTGAATCATAAAACAGCTTTTGAAGCCGCAAAACCACACTTTTCCAAAATATTGCAAATATATGTTGAAATTATGAATACATTTGATCATTAAAATCTTATTTCCTGCTTATAGTCCATCGTCAAATATTTTAGTAATTAAATAATTGACTTTGCCCCTCAACTATTAACACATCTTCTGACAATGTTCGCTTCTTTCTGTCAAAATAATCGGGAAGAAGTTGATGACGAATAGGACCAAAATACTCCTGCGACTGCAGCTTTGTCAACTGTCAAGCAAATCCTTTCATGCGAACTGAATCCTGAAATATATTTTAATATAAGTACTGATATAATCGAAATGCTCAGAGGAATTTTTAACCGTTATGATAATTTCTTTGATGAGATACTCAGTCTTTTCAATGTTCTAGTTTACGAAGCGAAGACTATCTCAAACTATTAATACCCTTATCTTGCTTGTCGCAAATTGCTTGAAGGAGATAACTCAATTTTGGAAAGATGTGGTCTTTAATCCTAAATTGTCGGAGAACTGCTTAAAGCTGAGCAGGCAGATAGCTAATTTTAATAATCGCTAGTTTCAATTTTGAAGAATTTAATACAAAAGATGCCAAACTAAATCCTTCACCGCTATCCTTATCCTAAGCATCAGCAATTGTTGCTTTGCTTGATTTAAAACAATAAGCTTTCTCCTCAAGACTTTAGCAATTTGAATACTCAGGATGTGGATGCAATTTGGTCTCCTTACTTGACTACATACTCTTGGTTAATATATGGGGTTGGTAATATTGTCCATCCTCAAAATGTGAAGGCTATCGTGGGTGTTTCAGTGTTTCCTTGGATAAAAAGTGGTGTAACTATTTAAATTGTTAAATTGATTGTCAATGCCATTGAAGATGATGATTAGGATGATGATGACGATCTTCTTTAATAAAATACTGCGCAAATGCTGTAAAAGTATGCTAATTAATAATAGGAAGACTAAGAATAAAATTTTTATGAAAGTTCAGGAGTTAATTACTCGTATTTGTATGATTCACCATATGACTCTGCAAAAGATAGGCAAATGCTCATCTAATATTTAGTAATTTTTATGTTATTTAGAAAAGTATGTCGCAGCAGGACGCACTTAATCTCATTAACTCTCTTCCACTCAGATACCGTAAAAAGGTAGAAACACTCTTCAAATGATTTGTGAAAACATAGTTATTACATTAGATTAAACCAATTAATATATAGTTTTCTTTATTTTTTTGAGGTGATACAAATAAATAGCAAAATCATAATGCAGCTCTTCTCTTTTTCTTGCGTTTGTCTTTTCGTTTCTTATCTGGGGTCTTCTCTCCATCTTCTTAATAGAGTAGTGTTTCTGTCTCCTGCTGATAGAAATGTTGTTTCATGAACAAATATTGGCTTTGGTAGATGGACATGGCCTTTAATTTTTCCTAAATAAATGAAAATATACCAAGGTCGATATTTGATAAGTTTTATTTGGATCTTCCTCCTATTTCTTTTCTTATATTTCTTAAATTTAATCGACTATCTTCTCTTCGGCTCCTGAATTTTAAGAAATAATTTCTCCTTCTTGCTTCTTTTAGGAAAATATTTATTCATCTTATTTTAAATCAATGTCATCTCCTTCCTCCTCAATTTAGGCTTATATTTCTTCTCCATTTTATAAATCTTACTTATCTTCTCCGTCTACTTCATCCTTGTCCTCATTTAACTATCCTTCTTCCTATATTTATTCTCCTTCATCTTCGTCAGATATCTATCTGTTGAATTATTCCACAATTTATGCATTTTCTAACATCTTCATTCCATACCTAAACAATTTTGGCAGCATTTCAACTTACAACTATTCTTGCTCTTCCTCTTTAACGTCTTTCCGTTACCTTTCAGCTGCCTGCAACATTTCTCTATCCTAAATATCCTCAACTTCTGCCAAATCTGCCTCTTTATCATGATCATAATCAATGGCCCCCTCCAATAAACCCTTCAAACTCACCTTCTCAAAGTATGAAGTGTCAAACATACCTTCCTCTGTAACCAAAGATTATAACTTTCGTTTTTGTATTGACTTCATGAGAATATTTTCCTATATACTATACTCGGTAATTAATCGATATATTATTACATTTCTAGTCTGTCCTATTCTATGGCAACGATCTTGAGCTTGTTTATCCATGGCTGGATTCCAGTCAGTATCATAAAATATTACATTGCTTGCTCCTGTCAAGTTAAGTCCTATTCCTCCCGAACGAGTGCTGCTGATAAAGGCTAAAACTCTAGGATCATTGTTAAAGCGTTCGACAATGGTCTGTCTGAGTTATGTTTTTGTGTTGCCGTCTAAGCGAACATAATTAAACTTAAACATGTTGAGAATTTTTTAGAAGATATCTAACATTTTAGTCATTTGAGTGAAAATCAACACCTTTTGTCCTCTGTACTTTATGGCCCTGAGCAAAAACACCATTTTGATTAGCTTTCCACTATCATAAAGAATAATGTTTTTGTTTGGGAAATGAAGTAAAAATCTAGAACGGATACATTCTAATTCACGGGGAATCATAGTTTTTATACTGTTGCGTAAATACTAAAGACGATTTGTTTCAGCTTGTACTTCAGAACTCATTGGAAAAGTAGCGAGATGAGCTGGTCTTGCCATAACTTTGGGGACAACAAATAGATATTTATCAAAGATGGTTTCAAACTCTTGAGCTCTTTCTGCTATAGTTTTACTCATATAATAAGGAACTTTTTAATCTTTTATTTAAAATTTATTGAATTCGAAGGAATAAGGTTTAAATTAGCTTCTTTTGGATCTCTAATAGTTGATCTTAGCGAAGAAGAGTCTATCTGCATACTTATGTTTATAATATTCTTCATTGTCCTTAGTTATTCTTGTTTCGGCATATCTTCTTAGGATATCCTCAGCAATTTGTTCATAATTTGCCTTGAAGCCATCAACAAAATCTTTCAAGTGGTGGATGCGATATGTTTAAAAATGAAGTTTTAAGAACATATGATGGGCTATAACTATGGTCAATGGCACCCAATTGAGTGGACTTTCTTCTATTCTTGGCTGAAATAGATCTGGATGATTGCATATTTTTTTAAGACCCATCAGGACATTCATCATGCCAGTTGATTAGTTGGTCTTCTGTTTGCGATTTTCATGCCAGATTACCTCATCGTACAGATATTTTTGTCTACGACTCATACTGCAACGAATAATTGATTCTGTTTTTTTGGGAAGCTGAGTTTACACATCTTTTTTCATTCTTCTCAAGAAGAAAGGTCTTAGTACTGTATGTAATTTTTTCAGAATCTATTGACTTATTGGAAAATTCTTTTAGAGAGCCTCTTGAAAGGGAATATTAAACCATTCATTAAAGTCATCAAAGGAATTGAAAATTTTTGGCATTAAAAAATGAAGTAGTGACCATAATTCAGTCAAGTCATTCTGAAGAGGAGTTCCAGTAAGTAAGAGTCTACTATGTGCTTTAAAATTTAATAAAATTTGCCATCTCTGAGATTTAAAATTTTTGATGTTTTGAGCTTCATCTAGAATCATATAATACCATTTTTTACGACGGAAAATAGGATGGTCAGTGACGGCTATTTTATAGCTGGTGATACAAATGTGAAAGCTGTTCAATTTGGACCATCCTTTACGTTTCTGTTTTCTTTATTTGGTTGAACCAAAGTAAGTCATTATTTTAAAGGCAGGGCACCATCTTTTGAATTAAATTTACCAATTCATTAAAATTGTGGTTGGGACAATAACCAAGTGAGGTCCCCAAATGCCCTGCTCGATTGCAAGATGAGCCAATAGAGCTATGGTTTGAATTGTTTTACCCAAACCCATCTCATCGGCGAGAATACAATTCATATTGCGATTGTGAAGAGTTGACATCCAATACACGCCTAACAATTGATACTCTCTTAGTGGAAATTTGACCAGTAATGAAGGACGAATGACATTGTCTTCATGTAGTCCAATATACTTTGCCTTTGGCTATCTTCTTACATCTATTACTACAGGTACTCTTGAGTTTTGGGAGACTTGTAAGTTGTCGAGTGAAATCTATTTATAGCCTTCTAGGATTTTGGTAATTCTTTGGGATGCATCAAACTGTTTGGCAACTAAATCTTCAAGTTTTTTCATTTTGTTTTCTCTTTATTCCTTTTTTTTCTATTGCTGCAAAACAACTTTTCTGACTTTAATGGCACTTCCCCAAAACTATCTTTTCACATGTCTCAATATTTCCAAAGATTGTCTTTTTAATTTTTTTTATTCTTCTCTCGCCCTCTGCTCTTTAATCTGTTCAAATCGATTGAATGTACTTTGACTGAACTTTGCAATTTTTCTTTTCAATTTTATTCTTTCTTCTCTTTCAGATGCAAAATCTCTGCCTACTTCTTCAATTTGTTTCAGCAGATATTTCCAACGATTTGTTACTTGAGGTTCTTCTAAACGATGTATTCTTCTGCCGAATTGGCTGTACACTTATTATAATTATTTCTAGTATTTTTGTCGCAGAATATGATTTTCATTATGCAGTTCAGGATTAAATATTTTCAGTTCTACTTTTGTTTTGCTGCTTCCGGTATATACATAATCGACATATTAAAGCTAAGGTTGTTCTCCTTTCTCACGACGAATCTCTTCTTTTTTAGGTTTACTTCCTTTTGGACAGCTGCCTGTAACCATTTTAGATTTGATTTTGCGCCTCTTAGCTTCATTCTTTTTTAATCTCGCTACCCCATAAGTGAAAGAGTCATCCTCATCCTCTTATGATAGTTGATTATCTTTTTCTTATTCAGATTCCTACTGTTCTGAATCATTGCGCTAGAATTATTCATCATAACAATAAATTTCTTAACGCTTGCGCTTTGGATTAGTTCTGCGATGTCTTTGGGTCAACCCAGTTCCATTTTCCGCCATATATCTAAGGATTATTAAAAAATAAGAATAAATCTATAAATAGAGCGCGAAGATCCATTTTCAATATACTATGCATCACTTGCTCATTCTTGCTAATTAAGTGAGAGTATAATCACACATGACAATCATTCGGTTTATTTCTTTTATTTGAATCCCAATATGGTTTTGTACTCCTTGATCATGAAACGCACCATTACATTAAATTTGCGTTTCTCTTCGTTATCACCAGCCTCTTTTGTGCGACTGGAGACCCACATCAAAGTTCTTGGGATTTATGTGGTGATTAGCATTTTCTATTTGAGATGCATCCCTCTAAGTTTGTTTAGATTCTTCATGCTTTCGGCAAAACCTATCTTTTAGAAGCGCTTGATTTTACGTTTTAAGGCTAAAACATCATAAGGATTGATCTCAGAGCTCATTATTCAATTATTATCGCTCAGATTCAGAATTTTGAATATATATAAATCAACTTAGCCAATTTGATTTAGTTAGTGCGAAATCATAAATAGAGTCAGCTTTAAAAGGATATTATTTATAAATAGAGTTTGCTAGCCTCATTCAAAAATTGATTATCATCTTTATAAAAATAATTGGCTGCTGCAAACCAATTGTTTTTGAACAATTTTAAGATATATTTTATTGTTCAATTTTATAATTTGTTGAAAAATTCTATTAAAATTAAGTAAATTACAGTGAATACATCATCATTTGATTACAATTTTCCTATTTTATTTTTCTATTGTGATATTTTTCATGGATCGAATTTATGTGTGAAGTTTCGTCACACTCTTTGTAGTTTTCAGTATTTATTTTTACAATGGAGGCAGCTTAATTGTGCTATTTTTCCCTGCAAATTTAGGAGTCTTTTTATCTACATCTTTTTATTATTTAAGAATAGTTTCCTATGGATCAATGTTTATAACTTTCTAGGATCTGCATTTCTTTGTTTTTATTTTGAATGAGGAACCTGATTATGGCTATTTTGTTGCGAAACACACTGTCTTTTTACTATTCTATTCAAATTTAGATTTTGGAAGTCTGTCGTTCAGCAATCGAAGGACTTTAGGGCATTAAATTGGCTCAATTATATTTATTTAGCTTTTTCCTTATAAATCAGAAGTAATACTTTAAACACTCAATTAAAATTCAGCAAAATAAGGCTTTTCTAAGAGACATGCAGCACTTGGTCTTTAGTTAGGATCTACTTTTAAGCAGAGACCAATGAAATCTTTCAATGTTTTTGTATATCTTTTAGGAATCTACTGATACACTCCACTGGTGATGACTTGAAACAGTCCAGGAAAGTCTTCAGCCCTAAATGGAGGCAAGAGCATGCACATCTCATACAGTATGCATCCTAAAGCCCAAATATCACATTTATTATCATATTTTGTTCCTTTCCATATTTCAGGACTAGTATAATAAGGAGTTCCAGTCTGAGTAGAAGCAAACCCATTATCAGTAATTTTAGAAATGTTCAGATCTCCTAATTTGGCTATTCCCGCAACAAAAAATATATTAGCGCATTTCAAATCTCTATGTATAATATTGTGCTAATGTAATCCTTTCAACCCTTTCAAAAGCTGATAGGCTGTTTTCCAAATAAAATGCTATTAAAATCCAAAGCAACTGTTGGTATCTGAACGTTGGCTGATTTTTCCTTATAAATCTCCTCCATCGGCATACTCCATGACAATACATAGTGATTGAATTTATGGGACATAGAATGAGCATTTATAAGAAATGACGAAAGGCATATTGATAGATGCAAGGAGTCGAATTTAATTAAGTGCTGCGTCTTTTTCTTTTTGTTTTGCATTTGCTAGAAACATAGATTTGAGTGCGTAGTATTTTTGATCTGATTTTTTCCTGACTAGCTGCACTCTGCCATAGCTGCCGCAGCCGAGTTCTTTGATGACATCGAAGTCTTTAATGTTGAGTTGTTCTGATTTGTCCATGGGTTAATTTGGAAGAATAGAATACTTAATTTATATATTTTCGGAACCGCTACTGTTTATTGCAATAAGTCAAAAAATAAATAGTTTACAATTAAGTAAAAGATAAATCGTGAAGTGAAGAGGAATCAACTTATTTAATAATTAAATTAAGTCTATCTTAAATATTCCATCAATGTTTATAAACAAGTTATTTATATCATTCTTAATTCGTCATTTTTTACCAAACTGAAAATTGTCTCCACTCACCGCATTAATTTCAATCTTTTGATCAATAACATTAATAACCCGACTCACATTTCCATAGGCAATATTTAAAATCGTAACTTTTTGAAGCCTCTCTTTGAATATTTCAGGACAATGTTTATTTAATAGCTCCAACACACTATTACTTTCAACAGCTGATGCTTTTCCCTTTAACAGCAAAGTTATATGGGGAAAATCGTTGTCAACTTCAACTCCTTGAGTATTAGAAACGAATCCAGCGATAATATGGTTTGGGACATAGACTAAGAAATCTATTGTAATTGTCATTTTTTGTCCACTCTTCCAATTTTAAAATATATTTTTTTGTTGTTTGTTTAGCTTCTAAAGTTTGTGACCAATATATAGAGTAGTGCAATGATAATTGTCGCCTGGACAATTGAAATTTTCATAATTTGAATAATCTTTTTCCACAAGTACGACTTCATCTTACATTGGATCTGTTTCTAACTCATACTTTTTCTCTTTTTTGATTGTTTATTATCCTTATTCGAGATAGGCTTATGGTCTTTATTTTTGCAATACACAAAGTATAGCATTTTTGCATGCTGCTCGAATGCACTTGGTAGTATCTTTAGAGTCAATTACGAATAGTCCTAAATAAACTGGAGTCTTTGGCTTTCCTCCCTTGTGTCCTTTCTACATGGCCTTTAATAAAGAATTAATTATTAATTTTGATAATTCTTTTATTTGAGTAACAGGTATCAATTTCAAAATTTCCAACATTTCAAATATTTTTAACATTTTAAATATTTCAATATGAATCATTTGATTTTAGTAATTAAAACAATCAATCATAAACTGTTAATGCTGCCACATCACCTTCTCCTCGTATTATAATAGTCGGATAAAGACATTCAACCTTCATATTTTAGTTAATTTGAGTTGAATGGATAATTTCTTTCCCGTTATCTTTTCTAATCCACTCGATTTTCCAGTTTATAGTGTCAACTTTCATGATAATTTCACTATCTGCTTGAATCCTTTAAAAAGCTTTATTCCAAGTCGGAATTGAACTGTTATAAATTTGTCCGTCAAATGTGTGAACTGCATTTAAATCTTTATTAAAAGTTGGATTCGTTACTCCAAAACATTTCTCTGTACATATTCCAAACATCATACTTTAATTAAATTTGACTAACCTGAAAGAATAAATACTGATTTTATTGTTAGGAATGGTAACATTAGGAATGAAGCATCTAGAAGTTTTATCATATAAAATTCTGGTTATTTTTAAACAATAGCCCTCATCATCAATAGGAATTGTGGAAAAATATATTTTATCTTTATTACCAAGTTTGAGCTGGTCAAGAGAAGGATATCTTTTCTTTAATTTTAGTCTTTTGTAAGTCTGACTTTAAGTACTCTTACACATGCTGCCCATATACCCACAAATGGTTTTTTATAATAATAAATATCAAAAAGACTAAAATTAAAAATATAGGAAAAGGGAAAAATATTAAAAATTGAAAAACAATTAAATGAAGAGAGGAAAATGGAATATAACTGAAATAATTGAAAAATTAAAAAATTAAAATTAAAAATATACTTTATATGTAAAGTGCAGGACGAATGAATTAAAAATAATTAAAATATGAATTCACCGGATATTTACGAATTCAATGAGAGACATAAAAATTTTGTAACTTTATTTGTTCAATTTTCGTATCCTTTCTTATCAATTAGGTTTTATTAGCTATAAAACTGAAAATTAAAACTGTTGGTTAAATATGCACATTTAAATGGTAAGAAAGCTTCTATTTTCAATTAATATAAAGTAGTATGAGAAGTGAATTAATCAATTAGTAAAGAATCAATCAAAATCAACCTTTCCTAGCTTAGGTATACCGAAAATCCCCAGCTTCATATCTGAAAAGTCTTGGATTAACTTTTGATGCTGTTCAAATTAGTTTTCCACTTCCATTTCACCATAGAAAAGTTTATCATTTTCTTCAGTCATTTCCATTTTCTATTAAATAGTCAATTTTCTGGGAGATATGACCCTCATTTACAAAGATTATTCGCCCCACATATCTAAATTATAAATAAAATACACATTCGGTTGCAGTCATTTGAAGAGTTTTCGCTTTTTTTTGATTTTTAAGAACTAAAAGATCTTTTTCTTTCAATGGCAATTTATTTTTTTACTTCAAACTTAAGTGGAGATCTCTTCGGGCATAATGAGTTAGCACTCTTATACAAAAAATCTTATTGCCCATTGCTATCATTTTCTTAGGACTATGACTTAATACTATGAGATCGAAATATTTTTTTTGGTTTTTCAAGTCTTTGACTTCCAAATGAACGGTGGTCGATGCTTGACGATGAAAACATTTAGGAGTTGCTATAGGACTCGCTCTAATCATCATAGACTGACTTAGTTGACGAGACTTTACTGTTCCAAGACTTGGGTTTTAGGCTGGAATCTTCTTCTGAAAGTTTAGCGCTGGATTTGAGATTTTAATTTTTAGTATTTTTCTTAATATCCTTGTCCAAGACTGAAATATCTTAAATAATTTTCCTGACATAAATGAGTTCTTGTTGTATATCTGAAAATGTCAGGATTTAATCTTAATATTTTCTCAGCTATTTTTTGATATCTAACTAGTTTATTTGTTTACTTTTGCAGAGCTAGTAAGTTTCTACTTATATATTTTGAGTCAGCTTATTCCTATTCTCCATAGTTTATATTATCCTATACAGGGTGCTCGTCTTAATATCCTTATACTCTTTTTTCATATATTTGTGAATCTTTTTATTCACCTTCCTTAAACTCTTTCGCAACTTAGAGT
The DNA here is from genome assembly GCA_020719775.1 of Desulfosporosinus sp. Classification (GTDB taxonomy): domain Bacteria; phylum Campylobacterota; class Campylobacteria; order Campylobacterales; family Arcobacteraceae; genus CAIJNA01. The sequence continues at coordinate 31,577 of DYPS01000025.1, forward strand.
AAAAGTGATTTTTCACACAATTGTCCGTTCTAAATCGATCAGTTACTACCTTCCAGGCAATTTGCTAGAAATCAAAGCCCATTTATTCCCCATCTCATCCTGCATATCAAACAATAAATTTTCTTCTTCCAATGTCCATTCATCATTTTTTATATTGCGATCAAGATGATTATGATATCTATATAGGCGAAGGTCTACCTTTCTCGGCATTGCTTGCCATTACGTCCCAAAATGCTAAATTATTATTCCATAACACGTGATATCTGCGACCACTTGCTCAATCCTCGTTCCTCGATTAGAAATTTTAAAACTCGGTCCTACTCCGCAGTCCAAACTTTACGCTCAGGCATTACGATGCTAATTTACAATTTGAGCAATAAATTATTAATAATCACCAATTTAACCGCAGATTGAAAAAAGAAAGCTACAGTCTTTGGCTGTGAATACGCTAAGTGGAAAGGTTAAAGGAGTAATTGATATTGATTAAATATCCTTGGATGGAGAAATAATAAGGTTAAATTGCAAAACTGATAAAGGTTATTTTTAATGATAGTATTGTGAAGCGTGTTTTAATTGTGATTGTTGTTTGCTATTTTTGTTTGTTGAATAAGGATTAGCAAAATGGGAAAATAAGTTGATGGAATGACAGAAAAGCTATTTTTTGATTTTTTGATTTAATATCAATAACTCATTTGATATAACACATTATTATTGTTATCTAGTTTCAAAGTAATTCTGATTGATAAATTGTTTATTACTTTTGTCAACTTCTACTTTCTCGCATTTTAGATTCATAATTTTAAAAATAAGATTACTTTGAGCTTCACATCACAAAATAT
>DYPS01000112.1 GCA_020719775.1 Desulfosporosinus sp.
AACAAGTCTAGCAAATAGTGTCAGTTGAGCATTGGAAGCAGTTGGGAATAGGATTGATGGTGCAGTCTTTTTGGCATAATCCTGTTGCAGGATTGACATAATTTCCTTCAACACATTGACCGCAAACTCCAGGAGCATAGCAGATAGTGCAAAGATTATCATCGCATAATGGTTTGCAAACTCCATTTTCAGCAACGTACCCATCATAGCAGACTTTGCATTGGGTTGCCTAGCAAGTCAAACAATATAAAGATTTGCAAGTTGCTGCCACACATCCAGTTTAAGCAGCAACAAATCCCGGTTGGCATAGGAAACAAGTTGCATTGTTCTTGCATTTGGCACATTTGGTAATACCACAAATTGGGTCTTTGCAGTGACTTTTATCACCATTTAAAACAAGTATATCTTTACAAGAGGCACAAACTCCTTGACCGCATGAGGTACAACCTATTCCATAAGTTATCTAGCATGAGATACAAGCCTAAGTTGAATTACCATTTGATCCGTTAGTAACTCCTTGATTTGTTGAAGGAGCCATTCCAAAGTAATAAGCCGAACATGTACTGGAACAAGTTGCAGTTGGTAAAGTTGAACAGTCCATACATGAGCTGGAAGAGTTAGACCATTGCCATCCCGGCTGGCAACCAGAAGAATCAGATCTCATAATGCATGTACCATTTGAATATTGGAATTTATTGCAAATTCCATATCCGCATTGTGCTTAAGTTGCAGTCATGCAATTAAAACCAGCTGAAGTTGCAGATAGAGACAGCTGTATGAGTGTGAGGCATACTATTAGAACCTGAATTGTTTTCATATAGATTTGTAAATAAAATGAATCAAAATCAATTTAAACAAATATCGGATGCAATAAAATAACGGAAACCCTTATTGGCTTTTAGTCCAACGAGATTGACATTTGAAATCATGAATAAAAAGCCAGTATCAACATTGACTGAATGAGAATACTTCCGAAATTATGGTTAATTATTTTTACTGTTACCACAACTAACACAATTGTTTCATATCCTTCCGGAATAAATCACAACTTACACTCCACCTCAAATCAATTTCAACAATTGTCATCAAAATTATTATCAGTTATCAAAATCTCGTAAACTCTCTGCAATAATAGTCGATTAATATATATTTTAATCAGTCATAAAACATAAATCACCAGTATTTGATTGACTACAACTGCTATACATATCATCAGCATTCAATTTCACAACAAATCTCGAAGATTAGACAAATTAGCTGGAAATGGGAGAAAAGATTGTTTGCAACCATATTTTACTGATAGTCAATGAATTAATGAATTACTAGGTTTTGCATTCATATCGATGGGATCATTCGACTTGGACTTATTTTATATATTTAAAGAAGGCAATAGGAAATCACAGTAGTTTAAATGTATAAAAATTAGGCTCATTTGTTATTTTAGTGGCTAAATATAAATCACTATGAATTAATAAAAATAAAAACAACACAGAATAGTCGAGTGAATGCAATAGAATGCAAAAGTACATTAAATAATTTTTACTAGATTACTAATAAATGAGTACGAAACGATATATCACTTAAATTTTAAATTATGGCAACAAAAAGAGTGAGGAAATAAGTTACGATAACTTATACTATGCATCGAGTATCAAATCGACAAAATTAATAAATCATTTAAAGCTAATCTCATCTTTTATGTTTCATTTCAACTTTATATTTATTTGTATTTTATATTCAGTCATGCTTAACTGCTCAATAGACCAAAATTAACTAAATTATTATCAACATAATTAAATCATTGTACTCAGATTTAATCAACTTCTCTCATTTTTTATAATGCTGAATAAAATTAATGATTACGACCACTGCTCCCGAACCTGAAAGGAACTTTTGGGAGGAACTCACCAATAAAGTTGCAGAAATTGGACAGAGAACGAGAGAAAAAGCACAAACTACTAGACTGCCCGGTGAAAAAAGCATGCAAAAGAGGAGATTTACCCGTTTTTAATTAAGATAGGCATGGCATCGTTCGCAATAAGAAAGCATGGCGATCACAAACCGACTCAAATACATCGAAGTGGAACGATAGCGGCATAGTAGAACTCTTTAAATTGCAAAAAAAAAGTATTAGAGGATGATGGAGATTCGATCTCGATCCATAAAATAAAAGGAGTAATGTAGAAAAGTAATAGATTTTGCAAGTGTAGAGAATTTCACTTATACAGGAGGAGTCCATTCGCGAAGCATCGGAAAAAGCACATAAAATTAAAGAAGAAAGAGTAAGGACTACCAGCTCAGTTCAAAGAGTAAAACTGCAGCATTAAAGCGATGGAAAATTAATCAGAGATCTAAGATAGTAGCATTAAGAAAATATCAAATTATATAAAAATTTAGACGTAGCAGTAAAACGATAGTTAGTTGAAAAAGCACATAACTCAATTGAGTTATCTCGGTTGCGACTGACTAAGCTGCAAGATCAACGAGTCCAGATGGGCAAATAATAGCATAAAGAATATCTAAGAAAGCAGCTAGAGGTCAATATCAGCCAAAATGTACTGATTATTTAATTCAGAAAAAGAATAGTGTTCTTAGACAAAAATTACAAGATTCTCTTTATTCAGCTGGACAGGATAAGGAATAAACATTAAGCAAACTGAATTAATATAAGAGTACTTTGGTGCCTACTCCTAAAAATTCAAGAGTAATGAGGATATCTTTTATTCAATCCACATGATTTTCTATGCAACTCTTATAAATATATGATTTATGATTTACGCAGTCATAACCATGCAGGACGGAGATAAAACATTTACAGAACTGTCAACTTTAGAAGAAATTACCCACCAATTGCAAAACTATGAACATCCCATCACTAACACTATAATTGGATAATCAATGCACATCAGATCCATCAAAGGAGGGTTTGAAATATAACTCAAAAATAACAAAATTAACACGTTTTTTGCATATTTTAGAACTCCGAAGATGGGAGAATATCAGGGAGTACTAAGAGCAAACATTCATAATGGTTGGACCATAAAAGGAGCAGTCATGTATCTCGGTTAACCTGGCACAAAATCATCAAAAATGGTATAAATAATATACCCTCACCTTGGAATAGGCCTTGTCTTTCAAGGAACCTGGCAGAGATAAGATTCTCAAATAGATTACGTTTATTTATTTGAAAGATAAAACAAGCATATTTGTGCTGCTTGCGCAAAATAATTTATACAATCAGAAGAAAAATGTTAACTGCTGTCAGATAACAAAGATAAAATAAATCGTTGCAGATGCGGTATTGTCTAATACTGCAGTAATAAATGCATTAAGCACCATTATGGACATCATTTGGTGTTTTGCTAGGAAGGCCTGCCAATTGAACTGACTAATAAATGACTGCCCTTTACTCTTACTTGATGTGTATTTATGAATTAATTATGTGTTTGATAATAAATCATTATCTTTCGATTTTTTAAGATAAAGGAATAGGTCTTAGGCTTGAATCACTGGGATTGGTTTTAATAATTCTCCATTAATCTGATATTTTTCCTGCTGGAATTGAAATAAATTGATATTTCAATTAATTTCCTTTTATTATCATTCTTCCATAACCATATTTCTATTGTCTGGTCACTGACCACTCTGGCTTTGGCTTAATAAACTTCTATCTTATCAAAGCTCCAGCTGTTCCCTGAACAACATAAACTGGTGCTTCAGGATTAACATAGTGAGTCGAGTTAGTTCCCTTCAAAACTGCTTTTCCCTTGTAAGTTGGCCAGGTTCTTTCATAGTTATGAAGATGTCCAACTTGCACAATATCTACTCTATATTTGTACATCATATCTTATAAACTTTTGCACAATCTCGTTTCGTTGGCGAACTGATCCTGATTTGAGGAGTAGAAAGCTCTATGTGCTCCCACTATGATCCATTTGGTATTGGGATTATTTCTAGCTTTGATTAGATCTTATTCTAAAAAGTTGAATTGAGTTGACCCCAGATCATATGGATGTTCCGATGAAAAATGAACGAAATGAGCCTGTCCATAGTCAAAAGAAAAGAATAAATTTGTTTGTCCTGGGAAGGATCTTGGTAACACATATCTGTTTGAATATGAAGTATAGTTATAGTAGGATTCATGATTACCAACTCCAGGCATGAAAGCTGTATATGCTGCAAATTTTTAACTTAACTCCCCGAACAAATCCCAAATTGGAGCAGATTCACCTCTCTATTGACTGTTCATACCAGCATAAGCTATATCTCCAGTCAAAAATACCAAATGGAATGGTTTCACAAAATGATCCTTAGCGATTTTGTCAATTACGAAATGACCAAAAGGAGCAAAAGTACCCATATCCCCGAAAATAGCCACATTTATTTAATCTAAATTTTGGACTTTAAGGGGAGGAGCTGTAAAATATTTAACTTTTGAAAAAGTTCTGGATTACTGATCTCCAACTCGATAGTAGTATCGTTTCAAAGGTTATAGATTCTTCATGACGGCGTAGTAAATTCTGCCATGAAATCCTCCAATTTTACCAACATTGTAAGTATGGTAAGTTGCATTGACAGCATTTTTGAGGAGTCCAGGAATATGGCCGTACTAGACAATTGGTTGATTGTAATGTTAGGGGTTAGATACCCACATTACTTGCATTTCTCCTTCATGAGATGTCAACCCAAGATGTATTTGTTTATGTCCGGGATTGTGAGTTATTTTTATTTTTGCAATTTTAACTAGTTCATCAAGGGATACTTTTTGGTTGAGATCCACATCAAAGAAGTTGAATATTGGTTCTGCATGTTATTTTTAAACATCGTGCTCAGGTTCAATAAATCTGAAGTATTCAATGAAATCATCAAGATTAGCATATCCATCCTTATCCAGATCGTAGGTAGCTTCGAAGAAACCCTTCAAACTACTGTATGAAACTTCAGCTTTAACCTGACATGCTCCTAGAAGCAAAATTAGGAAGGAAAGGACATACACAATTTTTTTATTGGTTTTCATTGTTACAATTTGATATATGGTTGAATGTCCATATTTTGCACTTAGAAAATATTTATCAGATTAAACAAAAACTGGTTGAGCAGATTACAATTCGTCTCAAAATGTTAATATTATGGTTATTTGAGTGATTTCAATATAAAATTATAATTAAATCAGTTTCAGATTTCATCGCTTTATTCAATTTTTGGGAAATCTCCTATTTATATTTTATTTGGTCTTTCGAAATATCCTTGGCCGATCTCACTGAAAAAGTAGTAGTTTCCAGAAAGAGTACCATTTCCCAATCCTACTTGAGCTTCATCTAAAAGAATTCCTATAAAATATCCAAAACCAATTTAAGGCACTTTCCCAACATATCTAACTTCTCCTCTCGCCCCATTTTCAAGCTGGCAACGAGATCCTACTATGATGGTATTGGCTAAGGATTGAAGATACTCTGGGTCACAAATTTCAGGTTGACCAGACAGTGAGTGCTTAACTTGTGGATTTTATAGTAAAAAGTGATGTTTCCATTTTCTAAAATTATCTGGGAGTTGGTTGTATGTTTCTTATGACATGACATACTTTTCGACTTGAGTGTTTCCTTCAATTTCTTTGAGGATTGAGTTTGGATTGAGATCCATAACAGCGATAATCATGCCATTTTGAACTCCATAGAAATCGAGTGTTCTGAGATCCTCTTCTAATTGAGTGACTACTTCTCCTTTCTTTGTTTTCAGAGTTAATCTAATGTATGGTGGTTATGAACCATATCTCTTTTCAATGTTTTCCTTGAGTGCGAGGATGGTGGATGTAGGATCCAGTCTGAGTTCTGGGATGCGTAGTGAGGTGAGATTGTGTTCTAGGTCTACTTTGATCATTTGATTATTTGAAAGAAGTTAATCTGACGGAAACTTATAATGAAAATGATCAGCACATCTCAGTATAAATACTTATACAATACAATAGTAAAATTAATAAAGAAATGTAAGGCAATAGGACATTAATATTTTAATAGATTTGCTGGAATGTAAGTAAATGGATCAAATATTTCCCTATAAAATATAGGGGTTGGGGTTGGGGTTGGGGTTGGGGTTGGGGTTGGG
>DYPS01000026.1 GCA_020719775.1 Desulfosporosinus sp.
TCTCCATCCTCTTCAACCCTTACAAACTCTTCACCAAGTGGTTTTAAAGTTTCTCTTAAATAATTTAAAAGAGCAATTGAGTGTTTATTATTGAGTGCTGTTGCAATAATAACCGTATCAACGATATACCCTTTCCCTTTTAAATCTATCGTTTCAATATTTTCAGCTTTTTTCTCATTAAGAAAATTTACTATTCTTTCTATTCTTTGTTCCAAATTTGTTTTACCTTTTCTTTTAATTTTATTGGAATTAAATCCAAATTTATGTTTATTCTTAAATCTGTAGAACTCACCTTTTCCTCAAGATTGAGAACTGTGAAAGTATCGAGATACTCATTTTCTAAAAGAATATCATCTCTGGTTACAACCACAAATGAAACTAACTCTTGTAATTCCGAAAAATTATACCATAAATGTATATTTTTAAGATTATCGGCCCCAATAATAAGATATATTTTTCCAATATTGTACGATGCTTTTAAAAAAGAAATTGTTTCAAAAGTGGGTGTTTTTTCCTTTTTTTCGATTTCATAATCACAAATTTCGACTTTTTTGTTCTCTTCAAACAACTCTTTTAAAAGGTCAAATCTTTCACTTGGTTCGAGATGAAAATGTGATTTAAACGGATTTAAATAGGTTGGCACCACAAATAATTTCTCAATAGGTAACTCCACAAGTACTAATTCAACTATTTTTTGATGCCCAATATGAGGTGGGTCAAAACTACCACCAAAAACTGCAATGTCCATTTTGAACCTCTATTTTTAACAAAAATTATAGCTTAAATAGGATAAAATCAATAAAATTAATTTGATTTACAAGGATAACTGATGGCTGTAAAGGTTGCAATTAATGGTTTGGGAAGAATTGGAAAATGTGTTGCTAGAATCATAGCAGATAGAGATGATGTGGAATTAGTCGCTGCAAACGCAAGCGGTACAGATGAAATGATCCAATATGGACTTAAATACGATTCAGTACATGGAACGAAAAATAATGTTGTTGTAAAAGATGGATATATCACTATTGGAAAACAAAAAGCAAAACTTTTAAGCGAAAGAGATCCAGCGAAAATTGATTTCGCAAGTTATGGTGCGGAGATTGTTTTAGAGTGTACTGGAGCATTTTTAACAAAAGAATCTGTGCAACCATATCTTGATAATGGTATAAAAAAAGTAATTTTTTCTGCACCTGCAAAAGATGATACTGCAACTTTTGTATATGGAGTCAATCAATCAACATATGGGGGGGAGTCTGTAATCTCAAATGCAAGTTGCACAACAAATGGGCTTGCCCCAATCGTAAAAGTACTTGATGATGCTTTTGGGGTAGAAAAAGCACTTATGACAACTATTCACAGCTACACAAGTAGCCAACCAATTTTAGATGCAAAGGATAAAAAAGATCCTCGAAAAGCAAGAGCAGGAGCACTTAATATGTCTCCAACTACAACAGGTGCAGCAAAAGCTATTGGGAAAGTTCTTCCTCATCTTAATGGAAAAATCAATGGTCAATCTGTAAGAGTTCCTACTCCAAATGTTTCAATGATAGATTTAACAGCTACACTACAAAGGGATATTACGATTGAAGAGGCAAAAGAGGCATTTTTTAAAGCGGAAGCTGGTGAGTTAAAAGGGATACTCGCAGTTGATACAGATTATAGGGTTTCTAGCGATTTCAATGGTGAAACAAATAGCACAGTTATCCCAATCGATACGATTCAAATCGTTGGTGGAAATATGATTAAAGTACTTTCTTGGTATGATAATGAGTGGGGATATTCAACAAGACTTGTTGATATGGCTGTTTATGTTGGAAGTAAAAAGTAAGTAAATTGATTTGCCCTTTAGGAGTTGCTAATTTAGAATGAATTTTATTCATTTGATAAAAGTAGAAAAAAATAATTGGTCCCTTTAAAAATGGGACATTTTGAAAGGAAATTTTATGAAATTACAAGAATTAAAAAATATTAATATTAGTGGGAAGAAAGTATTTATACGGTGTGATTTTAATGTTCCAGTTGATGAATATCAAAATATTACTGATGACAGAAGAATTAGAAGTGCGTTGCCAACTATTAAATATTGTATAGATAATGACTGTTCAATTATTATAGCAACACATTTTGGAAGACCAAAAGGTGGGTATGAGGAGGAATATTCTCTTAAACCAATAGCAAAACGATTGCACACTTTACTCAAAACTGAAATCAAACTTGCTCCAAATGTAGTGTGTGGAGAATCGATTGCAATGGCTAAAGATTTGCAAAAAGGAGAAATTTTACTATTAGAAAATATCAGATTTGAACTTGGTGAAACTAAAAATGATGAAGTTTTCAGTAAAACATTAGCTGATATGGCTGATATTTATATCAACGATGCCTTTGGTGTAAGCCATAGAGCACACTCATCTGTTGAAGGGATTGCAAAATATTTTGATATTGAACACAAAGCTGCTGGATTTTTACTAGCTAGTGAAATCAAATTTTTCTATCATATTATCCAAGAACCAAAACGACCATTTGTAAGTATAGTTGGCGGAAGCAAAGTAAGCGGGAAGCTTGAGGCTCTTTATAATCTTGTTCCTAAGGTTGATAAAATTATTATTGGTGGAGGAATGGCATTTACATTCTTAAAAGCACTTGGATACGAGATTGGAAATTCACTGTGTGAAGATGATTTGATCCCTGAAGCGCTTAAAATTATGCAAGAGGCAAAAACCCTTGGAGTGAAGCTTTATCTTCCTGTTGATGTTATTGTTGCAGAGACTTTTAATAGTGAATCATTTGCAAAAGCAACTACAGTACAAGAGATACCAAAAAATTGGATCGGTCTTGATATTGGACCTGCAACCAGTTTACTTTTTGCACAAGCACTAGAAGATGCTCATACAATTCTTTGGAATGGTCCAATGGGGGTTTATGAAATGGATAAGTTTGCCAAAGGAAGCGCGAAAATCTCTCATGCGGTTGCTTCAAGTTATGCAACAACTGTTGTTGGTGGTGGTGATACAGCAGATTTAGTTCGACAAACTGGTGATGAAGATGCAATGACTTTTATAAGTACTGGTGGCGGGGCATCGCTTGAACTTATCGAAGGGAAAATTTTACCAGGTGTAAAAGCACTTATTATCGAATAATGAAAATACTTTTAAATGGTATTGGGAGGATTGGGAAGTCGATTTTACGACTCTCAAACTCTTCAGATTTAGAAATTGTAGCTATCAATGAGATAAATCAAAATATTGAAAATATCGCTTATTTGATAAATTATGATTCAACCTACGGCAAATTAGCTGATAAATTTGAAGTAATTGAAAATCATTTCATCAAAAATAGCACACAAAAAATAGAAATTTTAAATCATAATACTTTAGACACCATAGATTATAAGGCTTTAAAAATTGATATTATTATCGATGCAAGTGGTCAGCTACAAAAAAGAGAATTGCTAGAAAAACTTGAAGTAAAAGCTATCTTTTTAACCCATCCAAGTAGTGAAGCAGATATAAATATTGTCCTTGGAGCAAATGAAGAATATATGAGCCTAAGCCATAAAATCATCTCAACAAGTTCTTGCAATGCTTCAGCTCTTTTACCTTTTTTAAAACTTATCGATGACAATTATAAAATCATAAGTGGTGATATAGTGACTATTCATCCCCTTTTGAATCATCAAAAAACACTTGATAGTAAATGTATCAGTAGTTCCGACAGAGATGTGCAATGCAACTTTGAATTTGGAAGAAGTGCTACCCAAAATATCATTCCAAGCAAAACGACAACCATTGAAGCTTGTAGTTTTATCTTTTCACATTTTAATGAAAATCTTATTTCTTCGAGCTCTTTAAGGGTACCAACACCAACGGTTGGAGCTATCAATGTTGTACTTAATGTTAAAAAAAATCTTACTCTTGATGAAATTCGTCTTCTTTTGAAAAAACAAGAGGAAATGCAAGAGTACTCAATTTTCAAAAATAGCAATGAACCTCTTGTCTCAAGCGATTTTCAAGGGGAAATTTTCTCAACCATCATTGACACAAAATTTACAAAAGTTACCAATAACACTCTCATAAAAGCACTTATTTGGTATGACAATGAATATGGTTATGCTTCAAAAGTTGTAGAGATAGTTCATAGGTATATTATGTTAAAATCAATAAATAATCAAGAAGGAAGCCAAAAATGAAAAAAATCGTAGCAAGTAATTTTAAAGCAACTCATACTAGAAAAAGCACAAAAGAGTTTGTTGAGGATGTGGATAGTTATTTAAAAGAAAAAGAGATAACAAATGATGTTTTTATCTTCCCAGCATCAACAGCTCTCGATACTTTTAAACTGCAAGAAAATCTTACAATTGGTGCACAAAATGGTTACCCTGTAAAAAGTGGTTCCTTTACAGGTGAAATAGGGACACTCCATCTTGATGAATTTGAAATAAACACTATCCTTATCGGGCATAGCGAAAGACGACATATTTTAGGGGAAAGTCAAAAAGATATCGTTATAAAATACAACTATTTTAAAGCAATGGGATACAGAATCATCTATTGTTTTGGTGAACCACTTGAAGTTAAAAACTGTGGAATAACTGAAACTTTAGGGTATATTTTGGAGCAATTTGATGGGATAGATTTAAGCTATGACAATCTTATTTTAGCTTATGAGCCTGTTTGGGCAATAGGGACAGGGAAAAGTGCCACAACTGAAGATATAGCCCTTATCCACAAAAAAATCAAAAAGAAAGTGAATAAACCACTTCTATATGGCGGAAGTGTTAAAGTATGCACTTTGCAAGATATTTTAGAAGTTCCAAATGTTGATGGTGTTTTGGTTGGAACTGCTAGTTGGGAAGTTGAAGATTTTAAAAAAATGATATATATCGCAAGTAAAATGGATAAAGATTCAAAAAAATTAATATGTAGTATGGAGGGATAAAGATATGATAATGAATGGTAAAAAAGGTGTAATTTTAGGTGTAGCAAATGATAAATCTATCGCTTACGGGATAGCAAAATCGTGTGCGGAACAAGGTGCAAAAGTTGCTTTTACTTATCTCAACGATAGTTTAAAAAAGAGAGTTGTTCCAATTGCTGAAGAGTTTGGAAGTGGTGATTTAGTCTATCCTTGTGACGTGAGTAATCCACAAGAAATAAAAGATTTATGTGAATCTTTAAAAAGAGATTTGGGAGAAATTGACTTTGTTGTTCACTCTATCGCATTTGCACCAAAAGAGGGGCTAAGTGGTAGATTTATGGATATTTCAAAACAAGCTTTTGATATCGCTATGGATGTTTCTGTTTTTAGTCTTATTGAGATTACAAAAGAACTCAAACCAATTATGAGTGATAATTGCTCAATTCTTACCCTTTCTTATTATGGTGGAGCAAAATATATTCCAAATTATAATCTTATGGGTGTGGCAAAAGCAGCACTTGAGATGACGGTAAAATATCTCGCAGAAGATTTGGGAAAAGATGGCATCCGAGTAAATGCAATCTCGGCTGGTCCTATCAAAACCTTAGCAGCTGCTGGAATAAGCGACTTTAGATTTATGCTTAAATGGAATGAAGCACATAGTCCACTCAAAAAGAATGTGACAATTGATGAAGTTGGAAATAGTGGAATGTATTTGCTTTCTAATTTAAGTAGCGCTGTTACTGGCGAGATTCACTATGTTGATAGTGGTTATAATATTATGGGTATGCCTGCTGTAAAATTTGATGAAAATGGAAAACCAAAAATAGCATGGGACGGAAATAACTAAAAATGTCTATAGATTTTAAAGAATTAGCTACGAAATATGGAACACCATACTATGTGTATGATTTCGACCATATCACAAACCAATACAATGAACTCAAAAGTGCTTTTAAAGCTAGAAAATCACTTATCTCTTATGCTGTAAAATCAAATTCAAATTTAAGCGTAATTAAACATCTTGGAAATCTCGGAAGTGGGGCTGATTGTGTAAGTATCGGAGAAGTCAGAAGAGCTTTAATGGCAGGAATTCCAAAATATAAAATCATCTTTAGTGGTGTTGGTAAAACTGATGACGAAATCAGAGAAGCAATCAATGCTGATATTTTGATGATAAATCTTGAAAGCGAAGCGGAGTTCGAAAGAGTTGAGCTTATAGCAAAAGAGATTGGAAAAAAAACCAGAATAAGTATTCGAGTCAATCCAAATGTTGATCCACAAACTCATCCATATATCTCAACAGGCTTACATGAAAATAAATTTGGGGTAGATTTAGATACAGCAAAAAGAATGTACATCAAGGCCAAAAGAAGCGAAGTTATAGAGCCAACCGGAATCCATTGTCATATCGGTAGCCAATTAACAGAGCTTTCACCTATCAAAGAAGCTATAAATATCGTTGCAAATTTGGTACGAAATCTTAAATCGGCCCTTAATATTGAACTTAGTTTTTTCGATGTAGGTGGTGGACTTGGCATAGTTTATAAAGATGAGACACTCATTAATACTTATGAATATGCTCAAACTATTTTAGACGCGATACATGGCCTTGATATCACAATAGTCTGCGAACCTGGACGATTTATAGTTGGAAATAGTGGTATCTTTGTCACAAAAGTTTTGTATGAAAAAATTAATGGAAAAAAAAGATTTATCATTGTTGATGGAGCTATGAATGATCTTATTCGACCGAGTCTTTATAATGCTTACCATAAAATTGAAGTATTAGAACGAACTGAAAATATAAGTGATTGTAATGTTGTTGGACCTGTTTGTGAAAGTGGTGATTTTTTTGGAAAAAATATCCAATTACCGCTTACAGAACATAATGATTTAATAGCAATTTATAGTACTGGAGCATATGGATTTACGATGTCTAGCAATTATAATACTAGAGGACGAGTTGTTGAAATTGCTTTGGAAAATGGAAAAAATAGAATTATTAGAAAAAGAGAAACTTTTGAAGATTTAATCGCTTTGGAAAAAGAGTATCTTTAATAGATTTAAGTCTAGGAAATAGTATGAATAAAGAAAAAGAACTTCAAGCTTTAAGAGATACTTTAGATAGTATCGATGATAAAATTTTAGATTTACTAAATGAGAGGATGAAGACCGTTCATAAAGTTGGAGCAGTAAAAGCAAAAAGTGGTGGTGCTATTTACCGGCCAGAACGAGAGAAATCTATTATTACACGACTTACAAAAAAATCTACTAACACAAATGGTCTTTTAAATAAATCGGCTATCGAAGCTTTATTTTTAGAAATTTTTGCAATTAGTAGAAATTTGGAATTACCTGAAAATATTGCTTATCTTGGGCCAGAGGGAAGTTTTACCCATCAAGCTGCTGAAAGTCGTTTTGGAGCAATGAGTTCTTATCTTGCATTAGGAAGCATCAAAGGTGTTTTTAGAGAAGTTGCGAATGGAAAAGCAAAATTTGGTGTGATTCCCATTGAAAACAGTAGTAATGGGATAGTGAGTGACACTATCACTTGTTTTGGAGACTATGATCTTAAAATCATAGCAGAAGTGATGATTGATATTCATCATACTTTTGCTTCTACTATGGATAAAGTAAAAGATATCAAAAAAATATATTCAAAAGATATAGCCTTTGACCAATGCCGTAAATTTTTAGAAGATTTTGGACTTCTTGAGTGTGAACTTATCCCAGTTGAAAGTACAGCAAAAGCTGCAAAACTTGCTATGAATGAACCAAATAGTGCAGCGATTTGTTCTCATGTTGGAGCGAAAATGTACAATTTACCGATTTTGTTTGAAAATATTGAAGATACAGGGAATAATCGAACAAGATTTTTAATTATTTCTGATTTTGAAAATGGGGAAAGTGGTGACGATAAAACTTCCATTCTCGTGCAACTATCAAATGAAGCTGGTGCATTAGTGAAGTTTTTAAATGTTTTTGATAGAGAAGGGATAAATCTTACAAAAATAAAATCCCATATAGTTGAAGGTGTATCTACATTCTTTTTAGAGTTCAATGCTCATAAAGATGACCAAAGAGTACAAAATATTTTTAATAGATTTCCAAATGAAATAAAATTTTTGGGAAGTTATGTGAGGGAAGCAGATGATATTTAATAAAAGTTTAGACAATGTAAGTATTTATGAGGCGGGGAAACCTATAGAATTAGTAGTAAGAGAATATGGAATTCAACCGCACGAAATAGTAAAGCTAGCCTCAAATGAAAATCCGTATGGAACTTGTGATGCTGTGGCTGATGTGATAGCGCGAAAAGCGATTAGTGCTTTTGTTTATCCAGATGATAGTATGTATGAACTCAAAGAAGCACTTGCTACAAAATATGAAGTGACAAGCCAAAATATCGTAATTGGGGCTGGAAGTGACCAAGTGATAGAGTTTTGTATCCATGCAAAATGTCATACAGGTAGCAAAGTTTTGATGGCAAAAACAACCTTTGCTATGTATGAAATTTATGCAAAACAAGTGGGCGCAACTATTCTTAAAACTCCAAGTGATGCTCACAATCTGGATGAATTTAGAGAGATCTATAAAAAAGAGGGTGCGGATATTATTTTCCTTTGTTTACCAAATAATCCTCTTGGAGAATGCCTTGATGCCAAAGATGTGTATGCTTTTTTAGATGAGGTTGATAGTAATACTTTAGTAATACTTGATGGTGCTTACCAAGAGTTTGCTAGTTATAAAGATGGTGCAAAAAAGATTACTCCAAATGAAGTGATAGCGAAGTATCCAAATGTGATCTATCTTGGAACTTTTTCAAAAGCATATGGACTTGGCGGAATGAGGGTAGGATATGGGATATCAAATAGTGAAATTATTAGTGTATTACATAAAGTAAGACCACCTTTTAATATCACAACATTGTCCCTTGCGGGTGCTATTGAAGCTTTAAAACATGAATCATTTGTAACTATGGGGATAGAGAAAAACTTTAGTGAAATGAAACGATATGAAGAATATGCAACATCTAAAGGGTTAAGATTTATCCCATCGTATACAAATTTTATCACTATTTATATGGATGGATATATTTCAAAAGAGGTAGCTTTAGAGCTATTAAAAAAAGGGATTATTGTAAGAGATATGACTAGTTACGGATTTAATGCGATACGAATCACCATTGGAAAAGTTGACCAAAATACAAAAGTATTTAAAGCACTTGATACTATTTTAGGCTAAAAATTGATAGAAAAATATTATTATGGGTATGATGAGTTTAGAGTTGATGTCAATCAAATAGCTTCAAAAGTTAAAAATGAAAACTTTGAAGCTATTATTGGAATAGCAAGAGGTGGGCTTCTCTTAACTCAATTTTTAGCGATAAAACTAAATCTTCGAGATGTGTTTACCATAAACTCAATACTTTATGATGATATGACAAAAAAAGAGAGTGGGGTTGTTTTTAATATTCCAGATTTAAGCAACTATAAAAAGGTGCTTATCGCTGATGATATAGTCGATAGTGGAGAAACTATGAAAAATATTTTGGAAGTTTTACAAGAAAAATTCCCAAATATCGAATTTAAAATAGCTAGTTTGTTTTATAAAAAAACAGCATTGATACAACCAGATTTTATGGAAAAAGAAGCAACAGCATGGGTAGATTTTTTTTGGGAAGTTGATTAGGAAAAAATGATAGATATAAAAAATAAAACAACGAAAGAGCTAGAAACAATAGCTGGGGATATCAGAAATCGTATCATAGATGTGGTTTCAAGAAATGGTGGACACTTTAGTTCTACTTTAGGAGCTGTTGAGCTCACTATTGGAATGCACAAAGTGTTTGATAGCACAAATGATCCTTTTATTTTTGATGTTTCTCATCAATGTTATCCACACAAACTTATCACGGAAAGATGGGAAGAGTTCGAAACAATTAGACAATTTGGTGGACTTAGCGGATTTACAAAACCAAAAGAATCCCCTTATGATTATTTTGTAGCGGGTCATGCTTCAACAAGTATTTCACTGGCTGTTGGTGCAGCCAAAGCAAATAAACTAAGTGGCGGTTCAAAAGTTCCTGTTGTGATGATAGGGGATGGAAGTATGACCGCTGGGATGGTTTATGAAGCTATGAATGAGCTAGGAGATTTAAAACTTCCAGTCGTTATCATACTTAATGATAACGAGATGAGTATTGCTAAACCAATAGGAGCTATCAGTAAATATCTTAGCAAACTACTTGCTGGAAAATCTTACCAAGGATTTAAAGAAAGAGTTGACAAATTTATAAGAAATAATCTTCCAGAAGGTTCCTTGTATCTTGCAAAAAGATTTGAAGAGAGTCTTAAGCTTATCACCCCTGGGATGTTATTTGAAGAGATGGGGATAGACTATATTGGTCCAATTGACGGGCATGACATAGAAGAGGTTATCGAAACTCTTACTTTAGCTAAAAACTTTGGTAAACCTGTAATAGTTCATGCTAGAACAGTTAAAGGGAAAGGGTATCCAATAGCTGAAGGGCAACATGAACATTGGCATGGAGTTGGACCTTTTGATATCAAAACTGGAAAGTTTGAGAAAAAAGAGGGTGCGAAGTCGGCGACGGCAGTATTTAGCGAGGCACTTTATGAGTTAGCAAAAAAAGATGAAAAAGTGGTCGGTGTAACCGCTGCTATGCCAAGTGGTACGGGGATAGATAAACTTATGAGTGAATTTCCAAATCGTTTTTGGGATGTAGCAATTGCGGAACAACATGCCGTTACTTCAATGGCAGCGATGGCAAAAGAGGGATTTAAACCATTTGTAACTATCTATTCTACATTTTTACAAAGGGGATTTGACCAGATTATCCACGATGTTTGTTTAATGAATTTAGGGGTAACTTTTGCTATAGATAGAGCTGGAATCGTAGGAGCTGATGGGGAAACACATCAAGGACAATTTGATATAAGTTTTTTAAGATTTTTACCAAATATGACACTTGTAGCCCCAAGAGACAGTAGAACTTTAGAGCTTGGTTTAGAGTTTGGGGCAAATTTAGGCTCACCTTGTGCTTTACGATATCCAAGAGGCGCTTTCAAAGAGTTACCCTATCTGGCTACCCCATTTATCCATGGAAAAGGGGAAGTGTTAAAAACTGGGGCATCAAATATCGCTTTTATAGGATATGGTGCTGGGGTAAGTCGTGCAATAGATACCGCAAATCTTCTTGATATCGATATTACAATTGTTGATTTACGATTTGTAAAACCACTTGATAAAGAACTTTTAACTGAACTCTCAAGGCAAACAAATAAATGGTATATTTTTAGTGATAGCCAAAAACAAGGTGGAGTAGGAAGTGCTATTTTGGAATTTTTAAATGAAACGAAAATCCAAATTGAGCTCGTTACTTTTGAGTATGAAGATATCTATATCCAACATGGGGATACAAAGCTCTTAGAGGAGGATTTAGGTATCACTCCAAAACAATTAGCTACAAAAGTTAAGCTTTCTTAATATAAAAATAAAAGGGCAATAAATGAAAAAAATAATAGTTTTACTTAATATGGGTGGACCAAATAATTTAGATGAAGTAAAACTATTCCTCACAAATATGTTTAATGACAAATATATTATAGGAGCTCCTCAACCGATAAGAGCGATGATAGCTTGGCTTATTACAACACTTAGAGAAAAAGAGGCAAAACATAACTACTCGTTACTTGGGGGAATCTCACCAATAGTAGGACATACAAAAAGATTAGTACAACAACTTAAAAAAGAGCTAAATACTGATGTTTTTTATGTGATGCGATACACTCCGCCATTTGCAGATGATATTATGGAAAACTTGTGTAAATATGATGAAATATTTGCTTTTCCGATGTATCCCCACTATTCACAAACAACTACAAAATCCTCCATGGAAGACTTTATGGAATCAGCTAAAAAATATGGGATTGAAGAAAAAATCAAAACAATCGATAGCTATTATGACAATGAACTCTATAATAAAGCGATAGTTGAAAGGATCAAACAAGCGATGGATGGAGTTGATACAAAAGAGTATGACCTTATCTTTTCAGCTCATGGGCTTACTCAAAAAGTGATAGACAAAGGAGATTTGTACCAAAAACATATCTTAGCAAATGCAGAAGCAACAAAAAAAGAACTTCAAAAAGAGGGGATAGAGTTTAATAATATTCACCTCGCTTACCAGTCACGACTTGGACCTATGAAGTGGTTACGACCTTATATGAGCGATAAATTAACTGAATTTAAAGACAAAAAAGTGTTAATCTATCCCATTTCATTTACAGTTGATAACTCTGAAACTGAATATGAACTTGATATTGAATATCGAGAATTAGCTGATAAAATTGGAATAGCTGACTACAAGGTAGCAAAAGCTCCAAATCATCATCCCTATTTTATAGAGATGATAAAACAAAAATGGGAAGAAAATTAAAATAAAATCTTCCCTAAACAAAAACTACCAATCAAATTTTAAATCAAAATAAAATTTTTTTCTGTATAATTAACCATTATTGGATAGAAAGGTTATTCGTGGAACAATTTTTACAAAGTGCAAAAAAAGCAAAATCTATCATAGCGACTTTAAGTGGAGAACAAAGAAATAATATACTTCATCAAATGAGTGAAGCTCTCTTGGGAAATGCTCTTTTTATCATACGAGAAAATATGAAAGATATCGAGTATGGTCGAATCAACAATCTCTCTCCATCCCTTATGGATAGACTCCTCCTTAACCCTTCAAGGATAGAAGATATGGCAAATGCCGTAAAAGAGATAGCCTCACTTAAAGACCCTGTTGGAAGAATTCTTGATGGGTGGGTAACCGAAAATGGACTTTCAATTGAAAAAGTAGCTGTTCCAATCGGAGTCATTGGTATCATCTATGAAAGTCGTCCAAATGTGACGAGTGATACAGCAGCACTTTGTTTTAAAAGTGGAAATGTTTGCATATTAAAAGGTGGAAAAGAAGCGGAACATAGCAATAAAGCAATAACTCAAGTATTACAACAAGTGCTTATCACAAACAATCTTCCAGAAGGTATCATCTCTCTTTTACCAGATAGTAGTCGAGAAGGTGTTGCAAATCTTATCAAACAAGATGCTTATGTTGATTTAATAGTTCCAAGGGGAGGAGAGGCTTTAATACAGTTTGTAAGTAGAAATTCTTCAGTACCTGTTATCAAACACGACAAAGGACTTTGCCATACCTATATCGATAAATATGCTTCTGAAGAGAAAGCAATCAAAATAGTTATCAATGCGAAATGTCAAAGACCAGGTGTTTGTAATTCTCTAGAAACTTTACTTGTGCATAAAGATTTAGCACCATTTGTGTTACCAAAGCTTTATAAAGAGCTAAAAATTAATGGAACGGAACTTTTTGGATGTCCTAAAACAATGGAGATTATCACAACAAAAGAGGCAACTGAAGAGGACTACAAAACAGAATATTTAGCAAATATCCTTACTATTAAAATTGTTGCTTCAACAGATGAAGCAATTGAACATATAGAAAAATATGGCTCAGGCCATAGTGAAGCTATTATCTCGGAAAGCTATACAGAGATACAGAAGTTTTTAAATACAGTCGACAGTGCCTGTGTATATGCAAATGCTTCTACAAGATTTACAGATGGTGGAGCTTTTGGATTTGGAGCTGAAGTTGGAATCAGTACAAATAAACTCCATGCAAGGGGACCTATGGGAATAAATGAACTTACAACTTACAAATTTAAAATATTGGGAAATGGACAAACAAGATGAGTGCTCAAGAGATACAATCAGTTTGCACCTATTGTGGTGTAGGATGTGATATAACAGCCATTGTAGAAAACAATACAATTCAGAAAATCTATGCTCAAACGGATGGTTATGTAAGTCGTGGAAAATTATGTGTAAAAGGGAGAACTGGATACCATTTTGTTGCAAGCGAAAACAGAATACGAGATGTGCGAGTTAAAAAATCTTTCATAGAAAAGAATTTTGCTGATATGCCAAAAGAGTTACAAGCAAGAAGTAAACGGCTTACCCATATCGATGATGTTTGGTATAGTGTTCCTCATGAATTTGGAACATCATTATGTGCATGGAAACTTGATCGTATTAAAGAAAAATATGGGCGACATTCATTTAGTGCTATGGGGGGTGCACGAACTTCTTGTGAAAGTGCTTACTCTTTGCAAAAGTTCGCAAGAACTACAATGGAATCACCAAATATAGATAATTGTGCTAGAGTTTGCCATAGTCCAAGCTTGAGTGGTATGAGACAAACCATAGGTGAAGGAGCTGCAACTAATCCTTATGATGATATTTTTAAAACAGAATTTATGGTTGTTATGGGTTCGAATACAACTGAAGCCCATCCAATTGTAGCAAACAGAATGATAGAAGCAGTCAAAGAGAAAACTGCTGAACTTGCTGTAATCGATGTACGACAAATACAACTAAATAAATATGCTTCAATAGAAGCTGTGATCCCATTTGAAGCCAATCTTCTTATTTTAAATATGATGGCGTTCGTTATCATCAAAGAGGAGCTTTATAGTAGAGAATTTATAGAAGCTAGAACAATTGGTTTTGATAACTATAAACAAAAAATCTTAGATGACAAGTATGCCAATCCAGATTTTTTTAAAACACTCGAAGGATACGAAGAGTTAGCTGAAATAATCCCTCAAATTGCAAGAAAATATGCTACTAGTAAATCTATGTTTTTTTGGGGACTGGGAATCACTGAGCATCTTGATGGATCAAAAGCTGTTATGGCTATCACCCATCTTGCGCTTATGACTGGTAATATTGGGAAAGTTGGAGCTGGGCTTATGCCACTTCGTGGACAAAATAATGTTCAAGGTGCTTGTGATGTAGGATGTTTACCATATTATGACCCAGATTATCAAACGCCAAAAGAGATAGGTCTTATGACACCTGATGCTGTTGATGCAATGATAGATGGAAAAATAAAATCACTCTATGTAATGGGGGAAGATTTTACCCATATTCATCCAAATCAAAACAAAGTACATCAAGCTATTTCAAATCTTGAAATCATCATCGTTCAAGATCTCTTTATGAATGATATAGCACAAAAAGCAGATGTTGTATTTGGAGTAAAATCAGCCTATGAAAAAACAGGTGTCTATGTCAATGCTATGAGAAGATTGCATCTCTCTCAACCACTTGTCCAATGTGATTTGCCAGATGATTGGGAAGTGTTAAGAGATATCGAAAATAAACTCAAAGGGGAAAGCCATTTTCAAACACCAGAAGATGTTTGGAATGAGATACGAACTGTAGCTCCACATAGATTTAGTGGTGCGAGTTATCTTAAATTGGCAAAAAATAGAGCGAGAGGTCTTCAATGGCCAGTAGGTAAAACAGATACCCCTATCTTGCACCTTGAAGATTTCAGAACAAAAGATGGTTTAGGAAGGTTTAAATACCATCAATACACCCTGAGAGAGCAAGTCCAAAAAGTACTTCACGATGAGCAAAGAGAGACATTTTATCTTACAACTGGAAGAACGATTGTTCACTACAATAATGGTGCTCAAACAGGACAAAGTGAAAAATTACTTGAAAGACATAGTGAAGATGTAATTCAAGTTTCTTTTGAGGATCAAGATAAATTTACAAGTGAAAAAGTAATTCTTAAAAACAAATATGGTCAAACAAAACCACTTGCAATTAAGTTTGTAAAAACACTCAAAATTGGGACGATGTTTTGTACTTTCCATCATGCTAAATCACATATCAACTATATCTTTGGAGATGAAGCAGATGATATTATCAAAACCGCAAGATTTAAATCTGTAGAGGTTGAAGTAGTCCCAGCAATATGACAAAAGACAAAGGAAACTATTTTGAAGATAAAGCCTGTGAATACTTATCCTCAAGTGGTTACCTTTTGGTTGAGAGAAACTTTTATGCTAAAAAACTTGGTGAAATAGACATCATCGCAACCAAAGAGGGTGTGTATCATTTTGTGGAGGTAAAAAGTGGCGAGAGCTTTGAAGCAGTTTACAATATCACCCCATCAAAACTTGGAAAACTCAAACGAAGTATTGAATATTATCTACAAACCAAAAAACTGAGTATTCCATACTGTGTTGATGCGATTATTTTTGCTGGTGAGGAGCTTGAATTTATAGAAAATATTACTTTTTGACAATTAATCAATCTTGATTCTTTTTTCTCTTTTAATCTATGTCTTTCTCCTTGTGTGAATTAGTGTAGCCGGATTACTTTGAATATTTTTATAATTTCATTTTATTCTTGATTGATGTCAATCAAGAATCTTCATCTTTCTACTACAATCCTTTCAAAAATAAAAGGAACTCCCAATATGACTTATCCACAATTCTTCGACAATATAGAAAAAATAATTTTACAAGATGATTTAGCAAAAGCATTGGGAACATTTGAAGATGGTATCGTAGAATTCTCTTTTCTTGATGTAGTAAAATGTGCTGGTCATAGTTGCCCAACTGTAAGTGGTGCCTATCTTTGTACTTTGGTTGGGCTTAAAGCTCTTTACCCAAATAGCCTCCCAAAAAGAGGGGAGATACAAGTGGAACTTCCAAATGAGATCACAGAAGGGGTAACTGGAGTTATCGGAGCTGTTATATCAAATATCACTGGAGCTACCACAAATTATGGATTTAAAGGGCTTTCTGGTGCGTTTGCAAGAACAAATCTAATGTTTTACAATGCATCCTCGATAAAAGGAAATGTACGATTTACAAGAGTAGATACAAAAGAATTTGTTGATGTTTCTTATACCCCTTCTATTTTAAAATCAACAAAAACAACTTGGCAAGAAAAAGTTGCTGAAATATTTGAAAATATAGATAAAGTTATAGCTATTGCTACGGAAAAATAATAATTAACTATAAAGTTGAATTTGTTTTAATTTTACAAAAAAATTAAAAATTTCTAAAACTTACAGAAAATTTATATTTATCCAAATCACACAATTCTTGAGATAGATTAATTGAATTTTTTTGTGTTATTTGTCCTATAGTTTTTGTATCATACATAAAATTCTGTAAATAATAATTTCCTATAAAATTTAAATTCTGAAGTTCATTCATCATAATTTTTACATCATGAACAGTAAGTAGATTATCGCAAAAAGTTGTTCTTACTTCAAAATTAATATTTTGCTTGATAAGTATTTTGAGAGTTTTTATAAAAGTATCGTATTTTTCAGGACTAGTCTTCGTAACGATTTCAAATTTTTCTTTAGGTGCTTTAAAATCAAGGGCTACATAATCAACAAGAGTATTTTCCAAAAGTATTTTAATTATTTCTGGTTTTAACCCATTTGTATCAAGCTTGACTTTATAACCTAATGCTTTTAGATATTTTGCTATTTCTATGATTTGTTTATGAATAGTTGGTTCCCCTCCACACAAAACAACTCCCTTAAGAAGATTTTTTCTTTCATCAAAAAATAAGCTAAAATCATCAAAACAAAAATTACCAACCCCATAAACAATTTCAGGATTATAACAATAACCACATCTCATATTGCATCCAGAAAACCACAAGATAGCAGATGGTGTATTTTCAAAATCTAGAAGCGTAAAAGGGGTGAGAGATTCAAATATTTTTTGTTTTTTCCACAAAATATACTCTTTGATGATGCTCAGCTTTCTTTCCTATATTAAAACTTTCTACTGGTCTATGATATCCCATAACCCTTGTATACACAGTACACTTCGTTCTTTTATTTTCATTCTTTTCTAATATTTGTTTTTCGTTCATTTATTATTCCTTTGTATAATTGTTTAAAATCTCTTCATCACATTTTGGACAATATTCATGCTCTCCACTGATATAGCCATGTTTTTCACATACTGAAAATATTGGTGTTAATGTAATATAAGGCAACCTAAAATTCTCCAAAACAGCCCTTAAAAACTCTCTTGTTGAGTTAATGCTATGTAATCTTTCGTTCATATAAAGATGCAGTACAGTACCTCCTGTGTATTTGGTTTGAAACTTATCTTGTTTGAGAAGTGCCTCAAATGGGTCTTGTGTGAAATCTACTGGAAGTTGTGAAGAATTGGTATAGTAAATATTTTCCCCTTCACCAGCTTGCAAAATATCTGGGTATCTTTTTTTGTCTTCTTTTGCAAATCTATAGGTTGTACCTTCAGCTGGGGTTGCTTCAAGATTATAAAGATTACCACTCTTTTCTTGAAATAATTTAATCTTTTCTCGTATAAAATCTAAAACCTCAAGCGCAAGTGTTTCTCCAAATTGACTACAGATGTCGCTTTTATCACCCGTAAAATTTCGTACCATTTCATTAATTCCATTTACACCGATAGTTGAAAAATGATTATTAAATCCTTTTAAATACCTTTTTGTATATGGATAAAGTCCATCTTCAAATAGCTTATTGATAGTAATTCTTTTCTTCTCTAAAGTTTCATATGAAAGTTCTAAAAGTTCTTCTATTCTCTGAAATAATTGTGATTTATTATTTTTATACAAATACCCAAGTCTTGCCATGTTTAATGTAACGACCCCTATGCTTCCTGTCATTTCAGCTGAACCAAAAAGACCATTTCCTCTTTTTAGAAGTTCTCGTAAATCAAGTTGTAATCTACAACACATACTTCTTACAGCATTTGGTTTATAAGCTTCCTCATTTTCTACTTTGTTTCCAGCATCATCTATTTTATATTGACTCCCAATAAAGTTTTGAAAATATGAACTTCCAATTTTTGCACTATTTTCCAAAAGAACATCAACATTTTCACCATACCAATCAAAATCTTCTGTGATATTTACAGTTGGAATTGGAAAAGTAAATGGCTGTCCTGTTTTATCCCCTTCTGTCATAATTTCATAATAAGCTTTGTTTATCAAATCCATTTCAGGTTTAAAATCTTTATAGGTTAATGCTTCAAGACTATCAATTCCTCTACTATTTGCTTTTTGTAATAATAAATCAAAAGAATTGATATTCTTAAATAGATGAATATCATATCGTGTCGGAATTTGATTTTTTAAATCCTCAGGTACTGTCCAATCTATTGTGATATTTGTAAATGGAGACTGTCCCCATCTTGACGGGACATTAAGATTATAAACAAAGCTTCGTATTGCTTTTTTTATCTCACTATAATTCAAATCATCAGCAAAAACATAAGGTGCAAGATAGGTATCAAATGAACTAAAAGCTTGTGCACCAGCCCATTCACTTTGAAGTATTCCTAAAAAGTTTGCCATTTGTCCTAAAGCTTCACGAAAGTGTTTAGGAGCATCACTTTCAACTCTTCCACGAACTCCGTTAAATCCTTCATTTAAAAGTTGTCGTAAACTCCATCCAGCACAATATCCAGTCAAACAATCAAGGTCATGAATATGGATATCTCCATTTCTATGGGCATAACCTTCCTCTTTTGTATAAACTTTATCAAGCCAGTAGTTTGCTATAACTTTTCCAGCAAGATTGTTAACAAGACCAGAATTGGAATAACCAGTATTTGCATTTGCTTTAATTCGCCAATCATTCTTTTGAATATATTCTTCTACACTTGCTGTTGAATTAACGAAAGTTGTATCTTTCCCAAGCCCTAAGATCTCTTCTCGTTGCATTTTATGCAAAAATCGATAAGTGATAAAAGCTTTTGCAATTTCAAAATATCCAAAATTAAAGAGTACTTTTTCTATTAAATCCTGTATATTCTCTACTTCAATAATATGTTTTTCAGATAAAGCTTCCAATACAGCTTCGTAAATTCTTTTATTATATGGTTTATTTTGACTTTTGAAAGCTTTTTTTATAGCATCACTGATTTTATAAGCTTTAAATTCCTCTTTGGAACCATCCCTTTTGATAATAAATTGCATGAAACTCCCTTTGGAATATTTCGCATATTCTATCAAATGGAGAGGAGATACAACATTGATCGAGATCAATAAATTATAAAAAATATTACTCTTATTTATTGTATAAAATCAATTAACTTACAATCTCTTTGGCTATTTTTACTTCATATGAAAGTGCTTTTTTAAGATACTCTACGGGATAAAAGAAAAGAGCTTTAAAAACTATCCCTATTTTTGCATCATCTTCATTCACTTCGGCAAATAAAGGAAAAGATAACTCTTGTATAGTATCCACTTTTGGTGTAACTACAAACTCTATGTTTTTTAATGCTTTTATCATATTGAGTGTTGTTTTAAAATCTTTTGGAGCTAGATTTTGTAAGATACTTCCATCCATTTCTTCTTTTTTAACTGCATAAAAAAGTGCCGTAAGGGAATCTTTATGGATAACTTTCCCCCAATTTATTTTAAATTTAGAATGATGGAACACTGAACTTTGATGCAACAATGGATTCGTTTTTTCATTTCGCATATCTTCAATCACTTTTAAAAAACTATTTTTACCTCCAAAATTCATTGCCAATTCCAAAATTATTGTGTGTAAAATCTCTTTTTGTTTTATTTCTATTTTATAAAATTCCATTTTATCTCCTATTCTTTTGCTAGTTTTATCTACTGATACATTGCTTCATATTTTTTCATTGTAGCTTCAATATTTATAATAATTTGACTCATATCAAACTTTTTAATGGAATTTGTTTGCGGATAATCAGCAATAATTTTTTCAAAATTTAAAACCAATTGATCAAGATTTTCTCCGCTAATCTGTGGAATATTATATTTTTCTAAAAACTGTAGTTCCCCTTTGTATGGCTTAATATTTCTAGAGAAAAAGACTGGATGATTCCCACTTGCAAGCGATTCTAAAGCAGCATGAATTGATGAAGTTAAAAGATATTTTGTTCCTTTAATAAACTTTTCATACTCTTCATCTTCATACATTTCACCAAAATACGGAGCAAGTTTTGTTTCACTCCCAAGAAAGAAATAATGCCCAAGTAAAATTGGCAAAGTACAATTTTTAGAACCTTCACATATTTTTAAAAGATCTGCTTCATAATCATCATCTGCAAAGAAAAAACCTTTTTCATTAATAATTTTACCTTCAGTGAAATACTCCTCATCGACAATATCATAAGGGATATCAACACCAACTTCCAAAAGAATTTCACAAAAATCTGTCATATATTCTCTCATTGTTTCACTAGGTTCAAGTGAATCGAAAATAAGGATATCTTTTCGTCTCATCATATGGGGAAGATTTCCTATGATATCGACACCTACACCTTTATTTACCCCAAGCTCACTCTTTGCAAAAGTTGCCGCTCGATAGTCAGCTGTAGCTAAAATAGGGTCAAAATGTGCTAGTTGTTTATAAATAGCCGAGCATCTTCTAATATTTTCCAAACCAAAATTGTGTCCACTTTTCGCATATACATATAAAGTCATTTTAATTATCCATCTTTCCAATAGCACAAGAGACAAAACTCTTTGCTGTTGTTGTTATTTTTTCGATTGTATTTAATTCATCTGAGGCAAGGGGATAGCCAAGTGTTTTAAGTTTTAATTTTAAGCTTTCTATTTGTGTTTCATCAATATTAAGTGTTATCTCCCGTGGCATAACCTCAAGATTTACCTCTATCTCTCCAAACTCTTCTAAAAGCGATTTTTTAAGGGTATTTGCACATCCCCCACATTTTACATTGAGTACTTGAAATATTTGTTTTTGATTCATTTTGAGCCTTATAAAAGAGATACTGGATTGTAACTATTATCTTCTAATTATATGATTAACAAGATTGTCTCAACTTTATTATTTAGAATAAAAATGGAGAACAGTTAGGAACTTTTAATGATAAAAAACAACTCATCTTGTATCCATTTTTTGATAAACGAAATAAAATTTTAGATGCTTTGGATTTTATGATGAATGCGTTTTGAAGCTGCTTGTTCCTAAATAAAACTTTAGAACAAACAGAAATTAGTTATAAAATACATAGCCTACAAAATTACTATTTCTTGGCTCTCATATTGATATTTAAATGCAAAATATCTACTGCCGAAGGTGTAATTCCACTGATTTGACTTGCATTAAAAAGCGTTTTTGGTCTGTGAAGATTTAGTTTTTGGATGATTTCTGTTGAAAGTCCTGGAAGTTTATCATACACAAAATCGTCAGGGATAGTAAGAATTAACATCCTTTTCATCTTTTCAATTTGTTTTTGTTGCTTTTCAACATACCTGAAATATTTCGCTTCTACCAAAACTTGCTCTTTAAGATAATCATCAAGTTGACTAAAACTTGACACCAATCTATCAAACTTTTCATTTGTAATAGTGCTTCGCCCCACGATATCTACAAGGAGTGTTCTATCACTTATCTTATCCTCTCCCAATAACTCTAAAAGTTCAAGATTCTCTTTTTTAGGGGTGAACCATTCCTCTTTCATAAAATTGATAGCATTTTCGATAGTCTCTTTTTTGTGAACCATTTTTTGATAAATAACTTCGTCGATAAGTCCAAAATGGTATCCATACTCCATAAGTCTAAGATCTGCACTCTCTTCTCGTAAAAGAAGTCTGTATTCAGCTCTTGATGTAAACATTCGATAAGGCTCATTTGTCCCTTTTGTAACTAAATCATCAATGAGTACACCGATATAACTCTCATCTCTTCGTAAAATAAATGGCTCTTTTTCATCAATCGCTAATGCAGCATTTATCCCTGCAATAAACCCTTGAGCTGCTGCTTCTTCATATCCAGTCGTTGCATTTATTTGCCCAGCAAGATAGAGATTCTTGATTTTTTTTGTTTCAAGCGTATGGTGAAGTTCAAGTGGATTGATATAATCATACTCTATCGCATAGCCATATCTTACAATTTTTGCATTTTCTAATCCAGGAATAGAGTGAATCATAGACTTTTGCACATCAATAGGAAGTGAAGAACTGAGTCCATTTATATAGTACTCTCTTGCATTGGCAGTTTGAGGTTCTAAGAAAAGTTGATGACGATCCCTTTCGCTAAATCTATTAACTTTATCTTCGATACTAGGACAATATCTAGGACCCATCCCTTCAATTTGCCCTGTAAAAAGTGGTGCTCTCTCAAAATTTGAACGGATTGTATGGTGAGTATCTAGATTTGTGTAAGTGATATAGCAAGGCAGCTGTGTTGGATTGAAAGTAGTTCTCTCTGTTCTAAAACTAAATGGTGTTGGTTTTTCATCTCCACCATGAGCTTCCATTACTGAAAAATTTATACTATTTTTATCAAGTCTTGCAGGTGTTCCTGTTTTAAGTCTTCCAACATCAAGTCCAAGTTCTTTTAACTGTAATGATAAAGTGGTCGATGGTAACTCCCAAGCTCGTCCAGCACTATACTGATTCTCTCCTATATGGATAAGTCCTCGCATAAAAGTACCTGTTGTCAAAACTACTTTTTTACTTGTAAATACCTCTCCAAGTTTTGTATTTACTCCACAAACTTCCCTATTATCATTTAAAATAAGAGAGCTTACTTCATCCTGATAAACTGCAAGATTAAAGGTATTTAAACATACATTTTGCATATAGACTCTATAAGCATCCATATCGATTTGAGCACGACTTCCTTGAACAGCAGCACCTTTTGAGGCATTTAAAACTCTAAATTGTATCCCAGTTGCATCAGTACAAAGTCCCATCTCTCCACCAAGTGCATCGAGCTCTCTTACTAAATGCCCTTTTGCTAAACCACCAATCGCAGGATTGCAACTTGCTGCTCCTATTTGCTCTACAAGCATAGTAACTAAAAGAGTTTTTTGACCCATTCTAGCACTTACAAGGGCCGCTTCAATCCCTGCATGACCTCCACCAACTACTATAATATCATACATCTAAGTGTTCCACATCCTTCGCATGTTCTTCTATATATTTTCTTCTTGGCTCTACTTCATCACCCATAAAGAGAGTAAAAGTATCGCTAGCAATTTCAGCATCTTCTATAGTAACCCTTAAAAGTCTTCTATCTGTTGGTATCATTGTAGTTTCCCAAAGTTGAGCTGGATTCATCTCCCCAAGACCTTTATATCTTTGGATATATGCCCCTTTTTTAGCACTATTTTCTATCTCTTCAAGAACTTTTATCAAATCACCCTCAGTAAATAATGATAAATCTCTCTCATTTAATTTTTTAAATAAATAACTTGCTTCTCCAAAATATGGACTTGCAAAAAGTTCATCATCTATCATAAGCTCTTCAAGTCCATTATTTGTTTGTACAAAGATATGGATTTTTTCCTCATCAACTGTTTTATTGAGGATGTTGTACCCTTTTAGTTTGATAAATCCTTCTATTTCACTATAAAGTGCTTGATTTTCCATTCCAACTAATCTATCGTTTTCTACAATAAATCGGATAACATCAATCAAAGAGTATCTTTTTTCTAAGTTATTAAGCATACCTCTATATGATGCCACAATTTTAAACATATCAAGTAAATCGTTATAACCCATCCCTTGGAATTCAAATCCATCAAGACCATGCTCGATTAGGAAGTTACTTAAAGCTGTATCATCTTTGAGATATGTTTCATTTCTCCCTTTTCTATAAAGATAAAGTGGTGGTTGAGCGATATAAACATATCCAGCTTCAATAACTGGTCGTAAAAATCTAAATAAAAATGTCAAAAGAAGTGTTTGAATATGACTACCATCAACATCAGCATCGGTCATAATAATGATTTTATGGTATCTAACTTTTTCGATATTAAAATCTTCACCAATTCCACTTCCTAGAGCTGTGATGATATTTTTAATCTCTTCAGATTTTAAAATCTTATCAAGTCTTGATTTTTCAACATTTAAAATTTTCCCTTTGAGTGGTAAAATAGCTTGAAAGACTCTATCTCTCCCTTGTTTTGCAGAACCTCCAGCAGAGTCCCCTTCCACCAAATAAAGTTCAGCAATAGTAGGGTCTTTACTTTGACAATTTGCTAATTTCCCTGGAAGTGTCCCAACAGACATACTATCAGTTTTTCTTGTAAGTTCTCTTGCTTTTTTCGCAGCTTCTCTTCCACGTGCCGCTAGAAGTGCTTTTTCCATTACAAGTTTTGCTTGAGCTGGATTTTCTTCAAAATATTTATCTAAAACATCACCCGTTAGTTTTTGACAAATTGGTCTTACATAAGAACTTCCGAGTTTCCCTTTTGTTTGACCTTCAAATTGAGGTTCAGGAACTTTAACACTAATAACAGCGACAAGCCCCTCTCTTACATCTTCTCCAGAAATTTTTGCATCTTTATCTCTAGCATTTGCATTTTCTTTAAGATATTTTGTAATAGCTCGTGTAAGACCAGCTTTAAATCCAGATTCGTGTGTTCCTCCATCAATTGTACGGATATTATTTACAAAAGAGTGAGTTTTTTCAACATAAGTTGTGTTATACATTAAAGCAATATCAACTTCTACATCATCTTCTTTTGTAGAAAATGCTACGGCATCAGTAATCGGTGTTGCTTTATTTAAATCTTCAACAAATTGTTTTATACCACCTTCAAAGTGGTAAGTCTCTTTTTTATTTATTCTTTGATCTTCTAAAACAATTGTAATAATTGGATTAAGATATGCCACTTCTCTAAATCTTCGAGATAATACTTCAAAATCAAATACACCGACTTCAAAGATAGTTAAGTCAGGTTGAAATTCAATAATTGTCCCTGTTTTTTTTGTAGTACCTATAACCTTGATAGGTTCATCATAAAGTCCTTCATGAAACTCTTGATAATGTATCTCTCCACCTCTGTGAATTGTCATTTTAAGTTCACTTGAAAGAGCATTTACAACAGAAACCCCAACACCATGTAGTCCACCTGAAACTTTATATGTATCTTTATCAAACTTTCCACCAGCATGCAAAACAGTAAGAGCAACCGTAGCAGCACTAATATTTTCAGTTGGATGGATAGCTGTTGGGATCCCTCTTGCATTATCTTTAACTATTATCCCATTTGATTTTGTAATAGTTACATTTATAGTATCACAAAATCCAGCCATAGCTTCATCTATAGAATTATCAACAACTTCATAAACAAGATGATGAAGACCATTTGTATTTGTATCACCAATATACATCCCTGGTCTTTTTCTAACTGCTTCTAGTCCTTTGAGGACCTTAATATTATCGGCTCCGTATGTTGTTTGTTCTTCTATCATTTAAAATCCTTTTCTTATACTATTACTGGCATTATAATTGTTGTAAAATTGTTGTCTTTAAGAGCAAATGGTAATCTTGTTTCATTAAATCCTATCTCAAACTTTTCACTATTAGAAGTACTTAAAAAGTCAAGAAAATATTTACTATTTACTGCGAAATAAAATGGTTCACTTATTTTTAAATTTTCTTCAATTTGTGTTTTAGCTTCACTATCTTCATCTAAACTTTCTAAAACTATATTATTTGGAAAAAAAGTAATTTTAATATTTGGTTTTAGAGATGTTATAAGTTTAATAGCATCTATAAATTGATTTTTATTTACTGTTACAGTTATTTTAAAATTATTAGGGAGGATTCTTGTATAATCTGGAAATTTTCCATTAATTAATTTTGTAAAAAATGTATAGTTTTTATTTTTTACTACAAGATTAACATCATCGTATTTTATTTCACAATCATCAAAAAACAGTTTTTGTATTTCAATGATAGCTTTTTTAGGGATAATAATTTGATTTGATTTATTATTTATATTTTCAATTTTACTAATAGCTAATCTTCTTGTATCTGTTGCTACAAAATTTATTTTATCTTCTTTAATATCTATTAGAGCACCATTAAGTTCAAATTTTGGATTATTATTATCAATAGCTGGTGTTATATTTTTAATAGAATTTATAATTTTCATAATATTTATATCAATTAAATGAAGGGTTTTCATATTTGGAAAATCTGGATATTCATTTGCATCATACATAGGTAATTTAAAAGATGTTTTATTTTGTTTAATATGAAGATTATTATTAATAACTTCAAAATTAATATTTTCATTTTTAAGTCGTCTAATTATATTTAGAAGATTACTACCATTAACTGTAGCTTTTCCATTTTCATAATTTTCAATTTCATTTAAATGAGATAATAAACCCATTTCATAATCTGTCGATTTTAAAGTTAATGAATCGTTAATGACTTCAATAAAAATATGAGAAGTTATTGCGCTTAGATCCTTTTTTTCTAAAAAAGGTTGCATAGAAGCTATAATTTGTTCAAATCTTCCTTTATTTGTGCTAAATTTCATAGTTTTTCCTTTTTCTATTTTAATTAAAAGTAGTAGTGATAGTAGTCTATGTGAATAGATGAAAATAAGTTGAAAAGGAATTAACCATAGGCTTTTAAGACAGTGAGAAATTCTTTACATTTATTCACATTTATTCACATATTTTTATCAACTCCTTTATTTAGTTAGTATTTTATTTTTTAAATTTTCTAAAATTAATTTAAAATTTTCATCTTTTTCTAATACTTCATTAGCTTTAGAGATATTTTTAGAAACACTTGAATGATCTTTCATCCCTAAAAATTTAGCAATATCAGGCATAGAATTGTGAGTTAATTCTCTAGCTAAAAAAATCACAATTCGTCTTGCATTTACTATATTTACAGTTCTTTTTGATGATTTTAAATCACTTGGTTTTATATTAAGTTCAGTTGCAATTACTTCAATGATATTGGGTAATGTTATATTGTTTTTTTTCTCTTTAATTTGGTCTTTTAGAAGATTTTTTACTAAATCTAAATCTATTTTTTGACCTAATAAATCAGCACTGGCATTTATTTTTATCAAAAGACCTTCTATTTCTCTAATTGAACTATCAAGGGTAGTAGCAATATAATTAATAATCTCTTTCGAAAGATGAATGCCATTTAATTCACTCTTTTTTTCAACAATAGCTATTTTTGTTTCGAGTTCAGGTAATTGAATATCAGCAGTAAGTCCCCATTCAAATCTGCTTTTGAGTCGTTCTTCAAGCCCTGCGATTTGACTTGGAAGTTTATCACTTGTGAGTATGATTTGTTTATTTGCTGTATGTAGCTCATTAAAAGTATGAAAAAATTCTTTTTGTGTTTCCTCTTTCCCACTTAAGAATTGAATATCGTCTATAAGAAGAAGATCACATTTTCTATACTTATTTCTAAAATGCTCCATGTTTTTATTTTTGAGACTAAAAGTAAAATCGTTCATGAATTGCTCAATTGTTACATAAATTACTATCTTATGATTCTCAATAGCGTCATTTCCAATCGCTTGTAAAAGATGAGTTTTTCCAAGTCCAGTGCCACCGTAGATAAATAAGGGATTATATTGTTTTCCTAAATTTTTAGCTACAGCTTTGGAAGCATTATATGCCATTTGATTTGAACTTCCTACTACAAAAGATTCAAATGTGTAAGATTGGTTAAGAATAGTATTTTCTGGGGTATTAACTGATAAATGTTCGTTTATAATATCTTTTTTTGGTCTTCTTTTTTCACCTATTGTTAGTATTTCAATAGATGGTCTTATAGATGTTTTATTAAAATATAAATCTTGAATAATCGAAGAAAATTTTGTTTTTATAAATGTTGCTATAAATTTATTTGGAACTTCAAAAACAAGTAATTCATCACTTGAGCTAGCTTTTTTAAAAATAAGCTGCTGAATAAATTTTGTATAGTCTGAGGGAGAAACCTCTTGTTTTAATTCTTCAATAATATTTATTTTTGACAAACTTACTAATCCTAATATATTTTTAAAATGTTTCTGATTGTATCTAAAATCTTTTTAAAACTATGTGAATTATGTGAATAACTTTTTGTGAACTAGTGAAAAAGTATAAAATAAATTGGGTAGGTATTTTATAAAAAGAGCAGTGGCGTGATTGTAAATAAAAAAATCTCAAGAAGAAAATTTGAATAAGTCGTGAAATATTTATTATTTTGATATTATTTTATTTATGAAAATATTAAGTATTGATCCTGGAACTATTAACTGCGGGTACTCTATTTTGGAAGTTACTAATAAAAAACCAAAATTAGTGGAAGCTGGACTTATAAAGATGAAATCAAGAATTTTACAAGAACAGATAGTTGAATTTATTGAAGGGCTTGATCTTGTTGTTAAAAATCATACTATAAGCGAAGTTGCAATGGAAGATATGTTTTATGCTTTTAACCCAAAGACAGTGATAAAATTGGCTCAATTTAGAGGTGCTATCACCCTAAAGCTTTTACAAGATTTTGGAAATTTTTATGAGTATACTCCTTTGCAAGTAAAAAAAGCTGTTACAGGAAATGGAAAAGCCACAAAAGAACAAGTTTCATTTATGGTTAAAAGATTATTGAATTTAAAAGAAGAGATTAAACCATTTGATGTTACAGATGCGATTGCAGTTGGATTAACTCATGTACAAAGGCTAAATTTCCCAACAGTAAGATAAAGCATAACTAGACAATATTACATCTATAATTTTATTAAAAATACTAGTTATGATTATGTAGTTTATATTTTAATTTAAGTAACTTTCAAAGAGATATTTATGATCACTTGGTAATATTCCAAATAAACTTCTAGCTAAATCTTGAATCTCCCATAAAGCACTTTTACTACTTCTAAGCCCTAAGAAGTTTTGTAAGCTTCTAGCATTGATTGTCCAAGTGAGTTCAGTTTTATAACTCTCTGGTAAGCAGTATTTGGCTCTGTCATTGCTTACCCCATCAACTAGCATAAGGCGTAAATTTTCTAATGCCGTAATTGAAGAAAAATCAACTCCTAGGATGTCACTCCAAACAAGATATTTACTAGCTCTTATCATATGTTTGTCACTATAAACTTCAGTTGGATTTGTGTATTTTTCTTTGAGTTCTATCATCGACATACCATCTGTAAAGCTTTCTTCTTCTTTGAGTTCTTTAAGTGTGTATCTTGTTGATTTTACACTTGGGCTCGCCATTCTATGTCTTGCTAACTCTTGCAATAATGCTCGACTTATTCCGCTAATATAAAATGTGTAAGTTAAATGCTCTAGTGTTGAAGCATGTTTAAATTTATTTCCAACTCTATCGATGAGGTCTTTATCTTTCTCTCCACCATTATCACTTTTATCGTGGCTTGCCCAACAAGTTCGTATAGCTGTTGCACATACTGTTAAAGATGTGTGTTGTAATAGTTCCACTTTCATATTTTTTCCTATTTTTCATTTTCTTTATTGTACTCATTTTCAACTTCCAAATCCCATAAAACAGAAATACCATACTCTCTATCAAGTGCAATATATTTAAAATATTCTTTTTTTGTGTTGTAGCTAAAAAGTCGCACAATCACATCTTCTCCGTTTAGAAGATTTTTCACTTCGTAGGGTCCAATTCCCTTTTTACCCCATTTTACAAGGGCATTCCCCCATATACGAAAAGAGCAAGTGGCATTTGGAGAAAGCTCAAACATCTCCCCGTCTTCGCTTCTCCAAGAGGCATTTGAACAGGTATAAATTTTTGTATTTTTTCCACAAACCACTTTTTTTTCGTAACTTACAATGCCATTTTGGCAATATGGACACTTCCCAACACTAGCCATTAGCCACCTTTAATGCTTTTTTTACACAACTTTCAATTGATCTTTCATCTGCAATAATGGGAGAGATGTAGGTTGGAAAATATCTTGCCGTTGTTTCCCCAATAGCAATTGCACTATAGGTTTCATCCCAAGTAAAGTTTTCTAAGAAACATTTGATAGTTGAAGGTGACGAAAAGATAAAAATTGAATTTTTTGGAAGATTATATATTGTATCATGCACTTTACATACGGTTTCATACACAATAACTTCATCACAAATAATCCCATTGTTAGTTAAAATTGTAACTAGATTTGAAACAACTTCTTTGCCCCTTACATATAAAACTTTTTTATTTTTTAGATGGGGAATTAACTCTTTTGCAAATAGATCTCCGTGACCATTTTCGCCAGTAAAAGATAGTTTGCCATGAATCTCTTTTACTACTTTTGCAGTTTGAATAGCTATAGCATAAGCATCTATACTTTTCCAATCGGAAGTGATTTTATCGATCCCAAAGATACCATTTTTGGATGTAAAAATAAGTGCATCATAGAGCTTTAAATCTATTGAAGGTTTTAGATAATTTATCTCTAGCGTTGGTAAATTCAAGGCAGGGAAAACTTTTTTATCCCCTAAAATATAGATATTTTTTATAGGAAACTCCTGAAATTTTATTTTTTGATTATAGTGATTAACTCCTAAAATAGAGCTATTTTTTGGTACAATTAAACCATATATTTATAGAAAAATAAAGGAAAAATATGAAATTTACAGCACCATTAAAATCAAATAGTACAAAAATTATGCTTCTTGGAAGTGGAGAACTTGGAAAAGAAGTTGTTATTGAAGCTCAAAGATTGGGAATAGAAACTGTTGCCGTTGATAGCTATGCGAACGCACCAGCACATTTGGTTGCAAACCGAAGCTATGTTATAAATATGAAAAATCAAGACGAACTTTTGGATGTTATTAGAAGAGAAAAACCTGATTTTATTTTGCCTGAAGTTGAAGCTATAAGCATTTCGGCTCTTTTTCAAGCAGAAAAAGAAGGTTTTCATGTCATTCCAAATGCAGAAGCTGTAAATAAAACAATGAACCGAAAAAATATTCGAGTTTTTGCTTGCGAGGAATTGAAACTAACGGCTTCAAAGTATGAATTTGTTACAACTTATGAAGGACTTCAAGGTGCTGCTATCAAGATGGGCTTCCCTTGTGTTATAAAGCCTGTTATGAGTAGTAGTGGACATGGACAAAGTGTAGCTAGAAGTGTGGATGATTTACCTAAATCTTGGGAATTAGCAAAAGAAGCTAGAGGAGATGCGAGCGAACTTATTGTTGAAGAATTTATAACATTTGACTATGAGATAACACTTTTAACTGTAAGAAATGAAACCGGAACAGTTTTCTGTGAGCCTATTGGACATATCCAAAAAGATGGTGACTATATCTTCTCATGGCAACCAATGGAGATGAGTGAAGTAGCGAAAGCAAAATCAATTGAAATCGCTCAAAAAATCACTGATGGACTAGGTGGAAGAGGACTTTTTGGAGTAGAGCTTTTTGTAAAAGGTGATGAGGTTTATTTTAGTGAAGTAAGTCCGCGTCCTCATGATACTGGAATGGTTACTTTGATAACACAATCCCAAAGTGAATTTGCACTTCATGTAAGGGCCGTTTTGGGGCTTCCGCTTGACTTTATAACTTACGGTGCTGGAGCTAGTGCTGCTTACAAATCTACAACTGATACTTTTGTCCCTGAGCTTTTGGTTGGTAGTGAATTGTTTGCAAAAAATTCTTTCGTAAGGGTTTTTGGAAAACCACAAAGTCATATCGGAAGAAGAATGGCAGTTGCCCTTACTTTTGACAAAGAGAGTTCAGCAGTAGCATTGGAAAATGCAAAAGAGTTGATAGGGAAGATT